>JASLBO010000473.1 GCA_030146605.1 Sphingomonas sp.
GGCGCACCGGAGTGGTGCTGCTCGCCGCCGCCGCGATCGGCACCCCGCTGCTACTCTGGGCGATCAGCCAGCGGGTGCCGATATTCCTGCCGCGTACCTTGTTCTGGGCATCGGGACCGATGCTCGTGCTGCTGGCGGTGGCGCTTGCCGGCATGTCGTCGCGCGCTTTGCGGGGCACGCTGGTGGCGCTGTTGCTCGCGCTCGAGCTCGGCGTGCTGGTCCGTTGGCTGCCGACACGCGAGAGCGAGGCGTGGCCGCAGGCGATTGCGACTGCCGCACAGCCGGATCCGCGAGCGATTCTGCTGGTCCAGGGCGATGCGATGGGGGTGGCGGCGCAGCATTACATCGCCGCCGGAGGCAGCGGGCTGCGGCTGGCGATCCTCGCGCCGCCGGCCGGGGCGCCGGATCGCTGGGCCGACGGACTCGTCGCGGCGCCGCGACTCGACGCCGCCGGCGCGCGGGCGCTGCTGATGCGGCACGGACGGGTGTTCACGCTGAAGCGCGGGGACTATGATCCGGGCCGGGCGCTGGCTTCCGCCGGGGTCGAGCAACCGCTTGCGCGGGCGACCGGAGAACGCCAGCCCGGCCTGAGCCTGTGGCGCGCGCGGCCCGCCACACGTTGAACCGTCAGGCGGCGCTCTGGTCGATGCCGAGCTCGCCGAGCTTGCGATAGAGCGTCGAGCGGCCGATGCCGAGGCGCCGCGCGACTTCGGTCATCCGCCCGCGATAATGGCCGATCGCGAGCCGGATGACGTCGGCCTCGATCTCGTCGAGCGCGCGCAGATTGCCGTCGGGGCGGAACAAGGTGACTCCGGCATTGCTCGAGCCGTGCTGCGGCGGCGCGCTGCCCGCGGGCCGGCCCGCGGCAAGCTGGGCAATCTGCGGGAAGTCGGCGCGGGTCAGGCCGTCGCCCTCGCAGAGCACCGCAGCGCGGAACAAGGCGTTCTGGAGCTGGCGGACATTGCCCGGCCAGTCATAGCTGCCGAGCAGCGCCAGCGCATCGTCGGTGATGCCGATCTGGCGGAGGCCCGGCTGCTCGGCGATCCGCGCGAGCAAGTGGCGGGCGAGCGCGGGGATGTCGCCGGCGCGCTCGCGCAGCGCCGGGATGGTTACCTGGACGACGTTGAGGCGGTAATAGAGGTCCTCGCGGAAGCGCCCCGCCTCGACTTCGGCGAGCAGGCTCTTGTTGGTCGCGGCGATGACGCGGACGTCGACTTCGCGCGGATGGCGCGCGCCGAGCGGCTGGATCTCGCCGGTCTGGAGGACGCGGAGCAGTTTGACCTGCGCGTCGAGCGGCATCTCGCCGACTTCGTCGAGGAACAGGGTGCCGCCATCGGCATCCTGGAAGCGGCCGATCTTGCGCTCGAACGCGCCGGTGAACGCGCCCTTTTCGTGCCCGAACAATTCCGACTCGACGAGATTGGCGGGAATCGCGCCGCAATTGACGGCGATCGCCGGCTTGCGGCTGCGCGGCGAGGCGGCGTGGATCGCTTCGGCGACGACTTCCTTGCCGACGCCGCTTTCGCCCTCGATCAGCACCGGCACGCGCGCGCGGGCGGCCTTGGCGGCGATGGCGAGCGCGGCGCGGAACTGCGGCGCGCTGCCGACGATCTCGTCGAAGGCGAGGCTGACCGAGAGCTTCTCGGTGAGCGGGCGAAGCTCGCCGGCGGTAAGGCCGCCCGCGGCCACCTCGAGCGCGGCGAGCAGCCGTTCCGAGGCGATCGGCTTGACGAGGAAATCGGTGGCGCCGGCGCGCATTGCGCTGACCGCTGCGGCGGCCGAGCTGTTGGCGGTGAGCACGAGAATCGGCAATTGCGGGCGGCGCTCGCGCAACTCGCCGATCAGGGCAGCGGCGTCGGCATCGGACGAAGCATGGTCGAGGATGATCGCATCGAGCGCCATACCGTCCGGCGTACCGAGCATCGCAATGGCGACCTCGGCTTCACCTGCGAAGACCGTGCGCCAGCCGCGGCGCGCGGCGATGGCCGCGACGAGACGGCGCTGTGCCGGCTCGTCGTCGATCAGCATCAGGAGGCGCTGCCCGTTGCGCGTCATCCATCCGTCCCTAATGTCCCAATTCAGGTCGTATCCCATAATGCCCATGGGTAAAGGCGGGCTTAAGCCTGCGCGCAGCCGATGTTTTCCCCGGCGGGGTTGAGGCTGTGCTGTGCCGCGGGTAAGGTCCGGCAAAAGTTGCGCAGAGGGGATCAAGTCGCATGGCCGATACCGGCGAGAACAGCACCGAAGTCCAGGCACATGCCGAGACTTATGGCGGCTTCACCAAACTCATGCTCTGGGGCACGATCGGGTCGGCCGCGGTGGGCGCGTTCGTCGTGTTCATGATCGCCAGCTGAGGTGAAGATCGCGGTGCTCAAGGAGGCGGCCGCCGGCGAGCGGCGCGTCTCCGCGACTCCTGAAACCGTCAAGAAGTTCATCGGGCTCGGCGCCACCGTGGCGGTCGAGACCGGGGCGGGCGAGACGGCGTCGATCGCCGACCAGGGCTATGCCGATGCCGGCGCGGCGCTCGGCAGCCGGAGCGAAGTCCTTGCCGATGCCGACATCGTCCTCGGCGTGCAGGGTCCCGATCCCGATCAGCTTCCCGGATTGAAGCAGGGCGCGTGGATCGTCGCGGGATTGAACCCGTTTGGAGAGCGTGCGCGAGTCGACCGCTATGCCGCGCTCGGCGCCGAGGCGCTGGCGATGGAGCTCATGCCGCGCATCACGCGGGCGCAGTCGATGGATATATTGTCGTCGCAGTCGAACCTGTCGGGTTACAAGGCGGTGCTCGACGCCGCTTCCGAATATGGCCGGGCTTTCCCGATGATGATGACTGCGGCGGGCACGGTGAGCGCCGCCAAGGTGTTCGTGATGGGGGTCGGCGTCGCCGGGCTGCAGGCGATCGCCACCGCGCGGCGGCTGGGCGCGCAGGTCTCCGCCACCGACGTGCGCGCGGCGACAAGGGAGCAGATCCAGTCGCTGGGCGCCAAGCCGATCTTCGTCGAGAACGTGGCGGGGATCGAGGGCGAGGGCAGCGGCGGCTACGCCACCGAGATGTCCGACGAATATAAGGCCGCGCAGGCCGAGCTCGTCTCGAGCCATATCGCGAAGCAGGACGTGGTCATCACCACTGCGCTGATCCCCGGGCGGGCGGCGCCGCGGCTGATCAGCGACGCGCAGATCGCCAGCATGAAGCCGGGCAGCGTGATCGTCGATCTCGCGGTCGAGGCCGGCGGCAATGTCGAGGGCGCGGTCGCGGGCGAAGTGGTGACCGTGCACGGCGTCAAGATCGTCGGCCACCGCAACGTGCCCTCGCGGCTCGCCGCGGACACCTCGGCGCTGTTCGCACGCAATCTGTTCAACTTCCTGAGCGCCTTCTGGGACAAGGAAGCCGGCAAGCCGGTGCTCGACGAGGAGATCGGCAACGCGATCCGCCTGACGCAGGGCGGCAAGGTGGTGCACGAGAGGCTGACGGGTTGACGGTGCCGCGCCTCCCCGATCCTCCCCGGAACGGGGAGGGGGACCACGCGAAGCGTGGTGGAGGGGGCGCTCCCCGCGGGCGATGGCCTGAGGTCTACAGCGCCCGCAAGCTGCGCAAGCAGATGAGCCTTCCCGAGGTGTTGTTCTGGCAGCGTTTGCGCCCCCCGGTATCCGGGCTGCACTTCCGCAATCAGCACCCGATCGGGCCGTATGTTGTCGATTTCTATTATGCGCCCAAGCGGCTGGCGGTCGAAGTCGATGGGCAGGTTCATGCCAGCCCTGAGGCGTCGGCGTACGACGCAGAGCGCGACGCCTTTCTGCGACTGAACCGCTATGCAATTCTTCGCGTGCTCGCGGCCGATGTCCTGAAGGACGCCGATGGCGTGGCCGCTTCGATCGTGTCGCTTGCGGCGCGGGGCCGGC
>JASLBO010000483.1 GCA_030146605.1 Sphingomonas sp.
AGCAGATCATGCCGCGCGTTCCCCGCCCGCGGATCCTCCACCTCACCGAAGCATCTCGAAAAATCTCCCACAGGCGCCTCCCCCAGACGCCACCTTCAGAATCCTTTTCCCACAGAATAGCCATATGCGATTCCCCTGCCCTGGCGGGGGAGGATTGAAACTGCTCGCGCATTGGCATGTCGATACGTCTTGGAGGCCGTCGACTTGCGGTTGTTCAAGTAACTCCCGTTCCCGCCGGGAGCGGGAATTGGTTATCCCCCCACCAATTCCCGGCCGATCAGCATCCGGCGGATCTCGTTGGTCCCCGCGCCGATATCGAGCAGCTTGGCGTCGCGGGCGAAGCGTTCGACCGGCCAGTCCTTGGTGTAGCCCGCGCCGCCCAGCGCCTGGATCGCCTCGAGCGACACCCGCACGGCATTCTCCGATGCGAGCAGGATCGCGCCCGCCGCGTCGAACCGGGTGGTGCGCCCGGCGTCGCAATTCTTCGCCACGGTGTAGACATAGGCCCGCGCCGAATTGAGCGCGACATACATGTCCGCCACCTTGGCCTGCATCAGCTGGAAATGGCCGATCGGCTGGCCGAACTGCCTGCGCTCGCGCAGATAGGGCAGGACGACGTCGAGGCACGCCTGCATGATCCCGAGCTGGATGCCGGCGAGCACGGTGCGCTCGTAATCGAGCCCCGACATCAGCACCCCGACGCCGCCGTTGAGCGGGCCCATCACTTGTTCGTCGGAGACTTCGCAGTCGTTGAACACCAGTTCGGCGGTGGGCGAGCCGCGCATCCCCATCTTGTCGATCTTCTGGCCGATCGAGAAACCGGGCATGTCCTTCTCGATCAGGAAGGTGGTGATCCCGCGCGAGCCTTCGCCGGTCTTGGCATAGACGACGAGCGTATCGGCATAAGCGGCGTTGGTGATCCAGAATTTGGTGCCGTTGAGGACATAGCCGTTGGCGGTCTTCTCGGCGCGCAGCTTCATGCTGACCACGTCCGAGCCGGCGCCGGCCTCGGACATCGCCAGGCTGCCGACATGCTCGCCCGAGATCAGCTTGGGCAGATATTTCGCCTTCTGCTCGGGGCTCGCCCAGCGGCCGATCTGGTTGACGCACAGGTTTGAATGCGCGCCGTAGCTGAGTCCGATCGAGGCCGAGGCGCGCGAGATTTCCTCGCAGGCGACGACATGCTCGAGATAGCCGAGGCCCAGGCCGCCATATTGCTCCTCGACGGTGATGCCGTGCAGCCCGAGCTCGCCCATTGCCGGCCACAACGCGCGCGGGAACCAGTCCTCGGCGTCGATCCGCGCGGCGAGCGGCTGGATCTGCTCCCTGGCGAAGCGCGCGGTGGTGTCGCGGATCATGTCGGCATTGTCGCCGAGGCCGAAATCGAGCGTGGGGTCCATCATCTTCCTCTCAGGCAGTCATGATCATGCCGTCGCGTACCGCTATCGGCCAAGGCTGTAGCGAAGCGCCGCCGCAGGGGCCACCCACGCAGAAGCCGTCCTCGATCCGGAACATCGCGCCGTGCCACGAGCACATCAGCAAGTCGCCATTCGGCGTGACATATTCGTCGAGGTCGCGGGCGAGTGGCAGCCCCATATGCGGGCAGCGATCGACATAGCCATGGACCTCCTCGCCGCGGCGCACGACGAAGCCGTGGAAGCGCCCGGCGCGCATCTCGATGACGAAGCCGCGGGCGCGGCCGTCGACGACGATGGTCAGCGGGCCGAGCGTGACATTGGGGGGCGTGGCGAAAAGGCGCTCCATCTAGATCCTCCCCCAGCTCGCTGGGGGAGGGGGACCCTGCGCAGCATATTGGAGGGGCGGCGGGCGCAGCCCGCCGGCTACGCCGGCGGCCCCTCCACCACTGCCTTCGGCGGCGGTCCCCCTCCCCGAGACGAGCTCGGGGAGGAAATTTACGCAATCCCTCACTTCGGCAGCTTCGCCTTGGGGAAGCCTTTCCACGCCGCGTCGTAATCGGGCTGGGCGCGCCCGAGCGCGAACGCCGTCGGGCGGTACGGCCAGCAGGTCTCGACCATGAACGCCATCGTTCCCTCGATCTTGTGCGGCTTGAGATCGGCGTTGCTCGCACCTTCCCAGCTGGCGAGATCCGGCCCGTGGCCCGACATGAGGTTGTGCAGCGAGAGCCCGCCCGGCGCGAAGCCCTCGGCCTTGGCGTCATAGGCGCCGGTGATCAGCCCCATCGCCTCGCTCATCACGTTGCGGTGGAACCATGGCGGGCGGAAACTGTCCTCGGCGACCATCCAGCGCGGCGGGAAGATCACGAAGTCGGCATTGGCCCGGCCGGGGACGTCGCTCGGACTGGTCAGCACGGTGAAGATCGACGGATCGGGATGGTCGAAGCTCACCGTGTTGATCGTGTTGAACCGCGCGAGATCGTAGCGCCACGGGGCGAGATTGCCGTGCCAGGCGACCACGTCGAGCGGACTGTGATCGAGCGTGGTCGTCCACAGACTTCCCAACGACTTTTGCACGAGTTCGAAGGGCGAGTCGCGATCCTCGAACCATGCGGCGGGGGTCTCGAAGTCGCGCGGGTTGGCGAGGCCGTTGGCGCCGATCGGACCGAGATCGGGGAGGCGAAACAGGGCGCCATGGTTCTCGGCGACATAGCCCCGCGCCGCGCCGTCGGGGAGCAGCGCCCGGAACTTCACCCCGCGGGGGACCAGCGCGATCTGGCCGGGGGCAACGTCGATCCGGCCCAGTTCGGTCAGCAACCGGAGCCGGCCCGCCTGCGGAATGAACAGCAATTCGCCGTCCGCATCGACGAAAATGCGCGCATCCATGTCCTTGTTGGCGGCGTAAAGGTGGACGGCGACGCCCTCGAGATCGGCGGGATCGCGGTTGGCGAGCATCGTGATCATGCCGTCGATCAGGTCGGTGGCTTCGACCGGCGCCGGGATCGGATCCCAGCGCAGCCGGTTGGGGGCGAGGGGGCCCGGCGGCGTGCCCGGGGCGAAGTTGGTTGCGCCCTCATAAGGCGCGTAGGGCGGATGCTCGGCGCTCGGGCGCAGGCGGTAGAGCCATGAGCGGCGGTTCTCGTGCCGCGGCGCGGTGAAGGCGGTGCCCGAAAGCTGCTCGGCATAGAGGCCGTAAGCGGGCTTTTGCGGCGAATTGCGCCCGACGGGCAGCGCGCCGGGCACTGCCTCTGTCGAGACATGATTGCCGAACCCGGGGAAATAATCGGTCATCTGCCCTGCCTTGCTCCCCTCCCTGCAAGGGATGGGCTGGGGGTGGGTGCGAGCGCAGCGAGCCCTGTTGCGCCGTGGGGTGGAAGCGAAAGCCGGGCATCGAGCCCGTCTTCCGCTGGACCCACCCCTAACCCCTCCCTTGCAGGGAGGGGAACGAAGAATCGGGCTGACGGCTAGCGGTTACGCATCGACCTTGATCACCCCGCGGCGGATCTGGTCGAGCTCGATGCTTTCAAACAGCGCCTGGAAATTGCCGTTGCCGAAGCCTTCATTGCCCTTGCGCTGGATGATCTCGAAGAAGATCGGGCCGAACATGTTCTCGGTGAAGATCTGCAGCAGCAGGCCTTCGCCACGCTCGACCGAGCCGTCGACCAAGATGCGGTTCTTGCGCAGCCGCTCGAGGTCTTCCCCGTGGCCGGGGACGCGCTTGTCGACCAGCTCGAAATAGGTTTCGATCGTGTCCTGCAGCTTGACGCCGCGGGCGCGCAACCGCTCGACCGTGTCGTAGATGTCGTTCGTGGTCAGCGCGAGATGCTGGATGCCTTCGCCGTGATATTCGCGGATGAATTCCTCGATCTGGCTCTTGTCGTCCTGGCTCTCGTTCAACGGGATGCGGATCGCCTTGTCGGGGGCGATCATCGCCTGGCTGAACAGCCCGGTGGCCTGGCCCTTGATGTCGAAATATTTCTGCTCCTCGAAGCCGAAGAGCGTCTTGTAGAATTCGGACCACACCCGCATCTGGCCGCGCCGGACGTTGTGGGTGAGGTGGTCGAGCAGGTCGAGCCCGACATTGTTCTCGGCTTCGGCCTGCTGCCAGCCCGGGACTTCCTCCCAATCGGCATAGAGATCGGCGCCGTCCCTGATGAAATAGAGGTACGAGCCGCCGATTCCTTCGATGACGGTGTCGTCCTCGATCGTGCGCTTTCCGCCATTTTCGAGCGCCCATTGCATCGCGGCTTCGGGATCGGCGACGCGGAACGCCATTGCGCTGGCCGAGGGGCCATGCGCCGCGCGGAACTCGGCCACGCGGCCGGTCTCGTCGCGGTTGAGCATCAGATTGATGCGGCCCTGCTTGTAACGGGTGATGTTCTTGCGCGGGTGCCGGTGGCTCGCGACGAAGCCCATCTGCTCGAACTGGCGCGCCATGGCTTCCGGGTCGGGCGAAGTGAATTCGACGAATTCGAAGCCGTTGAGGCCGAGCGGATTTGCGGGATCGTTCATGGGCCGGAAATACCCTCCCGGCGAGATAGTGTCAATTGATACCAATTGATCCTCCCCGAGCTCTGCTCGGGGAGGGGGACCATGCGAAGCATGGTGGAGGGGCCGCGCCGCAGGCGCGGTCGCGCGCCGACAGCGACACCGCCGTCTTCGCGGCG
>JASLBO010000499.1 GCA_030146605.1 Sphingomonas sp.
CTCGTGGTTCAGCCACAAGGCCGAGGAGAGCAAGCCTTACAAATACAAGGTCTATCTCGCCGATCACGACGTCACCGCCGAAGTCGTGCCGACCAGCCGCGCCGCGCAGTTCCGCTTCACCTTCCCGGCGAGCGACGACGCGCACATCATCCTCGACGCCTATAACGAAGGCTCGATGGTGACGGTCGACAAGGCGCGGCGGCGGATCACCGGCTATGTCCGCAACAATAGCGGCGGTGTGCCGGCCAACTTCCACAATTACTTCGTGCTCGAATTCGACCACGACTTCACCGTCTCGCGCACCTGGGACGAGAACTGGCAGCTCCGCGACAATGCGAAGAGCGAAGGCGCGCATGTGGGCGCGGTAGTCAGTTTCAAGACCAGGAAAGGCGAGCAGGTCGGCGTCAAGGTCGCGTCGTCGTTCATCAGCCTCGATCAGGCCGAGCGCAACCTGAGCCGGGAAGTGGGGCGCGACAGTTTCGACCAGACCTAGGCCAAGGCCCGCCAGACCTGGGAGAAGGAATTCTCACGCATCCGGGTGACCGATCCCAACCTCGAGAACCGCCGTATCTTCTATTCGGCGCTGTACCGCATGCTGCAATTCCCGCGCACCTTCCACGAAGTCGATGCGCAGGGGCAGACGGTCCATTACAGCCCCTATGACGGCAAGGTGCATCCCGGGCCGATGTTCACCGACAACGGCTTCTGGGACACGTGGCGCGCGGTCTTCCCGTTCTTCGCGTTGATGTATCCCGAGCAGGACAGCCAGATCATGCAGGGGCTGGTCAACACCTATAAGGAGTCCGGCTGGCTCCCCGAATGGGCGAGCCCGGGGCATCGCAGCGTGATGATCGGCTCGAATTCGGCGATCCTGATCGCCGATGCGTATCTCAACGGCGTGCGCGGGTTCGATGTCGAGACGCTGTACGAAGCGATGGTCAAGAACGCGACGACCTCGGAAGGCCGCCCGCGCGACGCGCGCGGCAAGGTGCTCGCCGCGGTCGGGCGCGAGGGCGTCGAGCATTACAACAGGCTCGGCTACGTGCCCTATGATGTCGGCATCAACGAGAGCGCGGCGCGCAGCCTCGAATATGCCACCGCCGATTTCGCGCTGTCGAAGCTCGCCGCGGCGCTCGGCAAGACCGAAGATGCGCAGAAATACGCCGCGCAGGCGCAGAATTATCGGAAACTGTTCGACAAGCAATCGGGCTGGATGCGCGGGCGCAACCAGGACGGCAGCTGGGCGACGCCGTTCAACCCGCTCAAATGGGGCGACGCCTTCACCGAGGGCAATTCGCTGCATTACAGCTGGTCGGTGATGCAGGACGTGCAGGGCCTCGCCGATCTGATGGGCGGCGACAAGGCGTTCGTCGACCGGCTCGATTCGATCTTCTCGACCCCGCCGTTGTTCGACGACAGCTATTACGGCCAGACGATCCACGAGATCCGCGAGATGCAGATCGTCGACATGGGGCAGTACGCCCATGGCAACCAGCCGATCCAGCACATGACCTATCTCTACAATTGGGCTGGCGCGCCGTGGAAGACGCAGTTCCATGTCCGCGACGTAATGAAGAAGCTCTATTCCTCCGCGCCCGACGGCTATCCCGGCGACGAGGACAATGGCCAGACTTCGGCGTGGTACGTCTTCTCGGCTCTGGGCTTCTATCCGGTGACTCCGGCGGTCGGCGAATATGCGATCGGCAGCCCGTTGTTCCAGAATGTCGAGCTCACCATGCCGGGCGGCAGGAAGCTGTCGATCGAGGCGGCGAACAACGAGCCGAAGAACGTCTACATCCAGTCGGTGACGTTCAACGGCAAGCGCCACGACAAGACCTGGCTGACGCGCGAGGCGCTGCAGGCTGGCGGAACGCTCCGCTTCGTGATGGGGCCGACGCCGAACAAGCAATGGGGCGCCGACAAGGCAAGCGCGCCCTTCTCGATGAGTGCACCCGGAGAGCGTAAATGAATCGTCGTGAAGTGATCGCAGGCGCGGGAGCGCTCGCGGCTTCGGCTGCGCTGCCGGCGCGTGCGCTGGCGGCGGACAGCTTCGTGTCGAAGCGCCCGCCGGCGAGCGCGCGGCGCTTCGTCAGCAAGGCGGTCGAGGCGGAGATCAAGGCGGTCAAGGCCCGGATCGCCGATCCCGAGATCGCGTGGCTGTTCGAGAATTGCTATCCCAACACGCTCGACACCACCGTCGCGCAGTTCGGCACGTACGACGGCAAGCCCGACGCAGTCGTCATCACCGGCGACATCAACGCGCTCTGGCTGCGCGACAGTTCGGCGCAGCTCCAGACCTATGTCCATCTGGCGCCCAGGGATGCCGAGCTGCGCCGGCTGTTCCACGGGCTGATCCAGCGCCAGGCGCGCTGCATCCTGCTCGATTCCTATGCCAATGCGTTCATGGCAGACCTGTCGGCCAAGACCGATCTCGAATGGTCGCAGACCGACAAGACCGACATGAAGCCGGGCGTCGCGGAGCGGAAATGGGAAGTGGATTCGCTCTGCTATCCGATGCGCCTCGCGCACGGCTACTGGACCGCGACGCGCGACAAGGCCCCGTTCGACGATCTCTGGTCGCAGGCGGCGAAGCGCGCCGTCGCCACCTTCCGCGAGCAGCAGCGCAAGGATGGGCCGGGACCCTATCATTTTCAGCGGATCGACAAATCGCCGACCGAGACGGTGATGCTCGGCGGCTATGGCGCGCCGACCCGCAAGGTGGGTCTGATCCACTCGATGTTCCGCCCGTCGGACGATTCGACGGTGCTGCCGTTCCTGATCCCGTCGAACCTGTTCGCGGTGTCGGCGCTGCGCCAGCTGGCGCAGGTTCACCGCGAGGCGCGGAGCGATGCCGCGGCGGCGCAGGACTGCCTCGCGCTCGCCGCCGAAGTGCAGGCTGCGTTGGACGCTCATGGCAAGATGCCCGACGGGCAGGGCGGGCAGGTCTGGGCATTCGAAGTCGACGGCTATGGCAATGCGATCTTCATGGACGACGCCAATGTGCCGAGCCTGAGCGGGCTCGCATTGCTCGGCGCCGCCGACCGCGATGATCCTCTGTTCCGCCGCACGGCCGCGCTCGCGTGGAGCAAGCGCAACCCCTGGTTCTTCGAAGGCAAAGCGGGGAAGGGGATCGGCGGACCGCATGTCGGGATGGACATGATCTGGCCGATGTCGATCATCGTCCACGCCCGCAACAGCGACGACGACGCGACGATCCTCCAATGCCTGCGCTGGCTCAAGGCGACGCATGCCGACACCGGCTTCATGCACGAGAGCTTCCACAAGGACGATCCGACCAACTTCACGCGAAAATGGTTCGCATGGACCAACGGCCTGTTCGGCGAGCTGATCCTCGATGTGGTCAAGCGCAAGCCTTCGCTGCTTGCACAGCGTATCTGAAATAATCCTCCCCGGCACGGGGAGGGGGACCATGCGAAGCATGGTGGAGGGGGAGCGCCGCGAGGGATTCCGGTGTGGAGAACCCCCTCCACCACCGCCTTCGGCGGCGGTCCCCCTCCCCGTGCCGGGGAGGATCGAGACAATGTTCGAGGATAGCATTATGATCACCACCAGCCGCCGCCAGTTGCTTGCCGGGACCGGTGTAGCGGCGCTTGCTTCGGCGGCGCCGGGGCTTGCGCGCCCGCAGGCCATCGCGCCCAAACCCGATCTGTTCATCGGCACCGGCGGGCACGGGCACACCTTTCCGGGGCCGTCGCTGCCGTTCGGCATGGTCCAGCTCGGCCCCGATACCGACAATAGCCGCTGGGACGCCTGCTCGGGCTATCACCGCACCGACACCTCGATCATGGGCTTTTCGCACACGCATCTCTCGGGCACCGGCATCGGCGACATGCTCGACGTTCTGGTGGTGCCGACACGGGGGCCGCTCGAACTGAATCCGGGCAAGCTCGACGATCCCGACAAGGGGTATCGCCAGCGCTTCTCGGAAGAGCATGCCGAGCCCGGTTACTATCGCGTTCTGCTCGAATCGGGCGTGCTGGCGGAGCTGACGGTGACCGAGCGCACCGGTCTCCACCGCTATCATTTTCCCAAGGGCGCCGGGCATATCCTGATCGACTTCGCCCATATGATCCTCGACGTGTGGGACAAGGGGACGATCGTCGACCAGGCGTCGCTGGCAATCGACGCCGACGGCGTGCTCACCGGCACCCGCCGGGTGCATCGCTGGGCCAAGGGCCGGCACATCCACTTCGCCATGCAGCTCTCGCGAAAGCCGAGCCGCGTCCAGTTTTTCGGCGACGACAACAGGCCCGCGCCGGCGGGCGCCAAGGGCGTGACCGGCAACAAGCTCAAGGCCGCGTTGTTCTTCGACGAAGCCGGCGGCGCGCCGATCCTGATCAAGACCGGCATCTCGGCGGTCGACGTCGCGGGTGCAAAGGCCGCGCTTGCCGCCGAGGCGCGCGGCTGGGACTTTGACCGTACCGCCACCGCCGCGCGGCGCGCCTGGGCGGAGCAACTCGGCTGCGTCCGCGTCGACGGCGGCACCGGCGCCCAGCGCACGATCATGGCGAGCGCGCTCTATCATTGCTTCCTCGCGCCGACGCTCTTCACCGATCGCGACGGCCGCTATGTCGGGATGGACAAGCAGGTGCACCAGGCACCCGCCGACACGCCCGCGTTCAGCACCTATTCGCTATGGGACACCTATCGCGCGCTGCATCCGCTTCTCACCCTCGTCCAGCCCGAGCGTGCGGCGATGTTCACCCGCGATCTCGTCCGCCAGACGCAGCAGAGCCCCTATGGCCCGCCGGTCTGGCAGCTCCAGGGGATCGAGACCGGCTGCATGATCGGCTGGCATTCGGTTTCGGTGCTCGCCGAGGCGCGCGTGAAGGGGATCGAGGCCGATTATGCCGCGGCGTGGCCCAATATCCGCCGCCGCGCCTTCGATCGCACCTTCAAGGACAGCGACGGCTCGCTCGGCCGGGGCTATTATTACGATCTCGGCTACATTCCCGCCGACAAGATCTGGGAGTCGGTCAGCCGCACCCAGGAATATGCCTATGACGATTGGGCGATGGCGGTGCTCGCCGAGGCCGCGGGGGCGAAGGACGATGCCGAGACGCTGCGGAAGCGCAGCCAGAACTACCGCAACGTGCTCGACCCGGCGACCCGCTTCGCCAAACCCAAATTCTCCGACGGCAGCTGGTGGGCGAATTACGATCCGATCCAGATCGGCCATGACGTCAAGAAGCATCGCGATTATACGGAGGCGAACGGCTGGCAGGCCACCTTCCTCAACCAGCACGACGTCTACGGCCTGATCGACCATTTCGGCGGCGACGCGGCGTTCGAGAAGCAGCTCGACGCGCTGTTCAACGCGCCTTCGATCCTGCCCGAGAATGCGCCGCCCGACATTTCGGGGCTGGTCGGGCAATATGCCCATGGCAACGAGCCCAACCACCACGTCGCCTATCTCTATGCCTTTGCCGGCGCACCGTGGAAGACGCAGGCGATGATCCGCCGGCTGTGCACCGAGATGTACAAGGACGACCCCGACGGCGAGATCGGCAATGACGATTGCGGGCAGATGAGCGCGTGGTTCGTGCTGAGCGCATTGGGCTTCTATCCGGTCGATCCGGTGAGCGCGGTCTATGTGCTGGGTTCGCCCTTGTTCGACCGCGCCGAGGTGCGGCTGGGGCAGGGCAAGGTGCTGCGCGTCGTCGCGCGCGGTAATGGCCCTGATGCGCCCTATGTCCAGGCGGTGCGCTGGAACGGCAAGCCGTGGACGCGTAACTGGATCAGCCATGCCGATCTGGCGACGGGCGGCGAACTGGTGTTCGAGATGGGGCGCCAGCCTTCGCGCTTCGGCACGGCGAAGGCTGATCGTCCGCCGTCGTTCGGACGGGTGCCGGGGTAGCGCTTCTCCCTCTCCCCTTGTGGGAGAGGGAGGGAGCCGACTTTAGTCGGCGGAAGGGTGAGGGGGAGTGAGACTCTATCCCCCTCACCCTTCCTACTCGCTGGCGCGAGCGGGCCCTTCCCTCTCCCACAAGGGGAGAGGGATATTCGCTCACCCCGAAGCCTTCCACAACGCAGCCTGCTTGGGGAGCAGGAAGTGGCTGAACGGCAGGATCGCCGCGCCCACCGCGGGGGCATCTTCGGACAGCGCCGCGCGGATCACCGGCGCTACCGTCGGCAGCATGCCGGCGCGCTCCTGCATCAACTCGTTGGCGCGTTCGGCCAGCCGCTCGAGCAACACGGTCGGCAGCCGGCCGCCGACGAGCACCGCGGTGGGGTTGATCAGGCAATTGATCGCATCGAGCGGGACGGTGAGCCGCTGCGCCGCGTCCTCGATCCACGCTGCGACGCAGGCGCTGGTCGCATCGTCGGGATCGGCGGCGCCCATCACGTCGGCGAGCTTGCACCCGCTGCGCTCGAGATGCCGCGCGAGCCCCGACAGCGAGACCATCCGCTGGACTTCCTCGCCCTCCGCCGCGCGCATGAAGCCGAGCTCGCCGCTGCGCCCGTCGGCGCCGCGCAGGTACGAGCCGTCGACGACCAGACCGCCGCCGAGCCCGGACGAAATCAAAATGTAGAAGAAGCTGTTGTTGGTGTGGCCGAGGCCCAATTGCATCTCGCCCATCGCCGCGGCGGCGGCGTCGTTCTCGACGAAGGTCGGCAAATTAAGCGGCTCGCGGAACAGCTCGGCGATGTTGACGCTGTCCCATGTCGCATATTCCGGCGGTCGGCCGGGCAGGTCGACCAGCCCGAGATCGTCGGGGATCGCGATGCCGAGCCCGACGACCTTGGCGATATCCACCTTCGCCTTGCGCCGCATGTTCTTGACCGAGAGGCGGTAGAGCGCGCGGACATGGTCGGGCAAAGCGAAATCGACTTCCTCGGTGACGCGGGCGAGCGTCTCGCCGGAGAAATCGACGAGCACGAGCGTGATGTGATCGCGGTCGATGTTGACGCCGATCGAGTAGCACGCGTCGGGGCGGACCACGAGCTTGGTCGGCGGCTGGCCGCGGCCGCCGCGGCGCTGGCCGGCTTCGTCGATCAGCCCGTCCTGGAGCAGCCGCTTGGTGATGTTGGCGATTGCCGGACCGGTCAGCCCGGTGATCCCGGCGAGCTCGACGCGAGTGAGCGGGCCGAGCACGCGGATCGCGTGGAGGGTCACCCGCTGGTTGTGGTCGGCGGCGCGCTCGAGATTGGTGCCGGACAGGCGGGGGCGGGTGGAGGTCGTCGTGGCCGTCATGCGGTAGGGCTATCCATCATCTTCAAGCGTGTCATTCTCGGCCCTCGACTGTTCGTCTCGTCGTCTCGGC
Source organism: Sphingomonas sp. (assembly GCA_030146605.1). Taxonomy (GTDB): domain Bacteria; phylum Pseudomonadota; class Alphaproteobacteria; order Sphingomonadales; family Sphingomonadaceae; genus Sphingomonas. The sequence goes on from JASLBO010000499.1 coordinate 7,287, forward strand.
GCGATCCCCTCGTCCGGGGAATAGCGCCAGACCGTCTTAGCCTGCACCAGCATCGCGCCGGCGAACAGCCAGAACGGCAATGCCCGGCTATATTGTGCCACGACGGGAAAGCCAAAAGCGATCGGCGAAAAGCGCCGCAAGGCTCGCGACGATGATCGCCGATGGGTTGAGCCTGGCGTTGGTTGCACTCGTCGCAATCCGCTCCTCGGCCATTGAATTATGAAATTTGCATTATTAATGCCGTCGCTTGGGCCGTACAGGTCCGGGATTCTCAGGCGGACAATAGCCGCGAATGGAGGGGGAATGTCGAACGGTTTGCCGTCGTCCGGTGGAGTAAGCGTTGCGGACGGCGCTGTGGCGGGCGAACGACCCTATGCGGGCGTCGAGCTGGGCGGCACCAAATGCGTGTGCACGCTCGCCTTCGGGCCCGATCGGGTGCTCGATCAACGGACTGTCCCGACCACCAGCCCGGCGGATACGCTCCCGGCGCTGCTCGCGGTGCTGGAGGAATGGCACCGGGCTGGCGGGTTCGCGGGGCTCGGTATAGCCTCGTTCGGTCCGATCGAACTGGACCCGCGCTCGCCGCGTTACGGCCGGATCCTCGCGACCAACAAGCCGCGCTGGCCGGGTACCGACGTTCGCGGGGTGCTGTCGGCGCCGTTCGGAGTTCCGGTTGGCTTCGACACCGATGTCAACGGCGCCGCGCTGGCGGAGATCGCCTGGGGCTGCGGCAAGGGGATGGACGACTTCGCCTATGTCACGATCGGTACCGGCGTCGGCGTCGGGCTGGTCGTGCATGGCCGGCCGACCCGCGGGTTCGCGCATAGCGAATGGGGTCATATGCGCGTGCCGCGCCTCGCTTCGGACACGCACCGCAGCGTCTGCAGCTTCCACGAGGATTGCGTCGAAGGACTGGCTTCGGGGTCCGCTTTGGTGTCGCGGCTCTCGGGGCGGACGGTCCGCGAGCTCTCCGAGGACGATCCGGTCTGGGATCCGATCGTCGGCTATATCGCCGCGATGGCGCACGCGCTGGTTTGCGGCGCCGCGCCGCGTCGCATCGCGATCGGCGGCGGCGTGCTCACAGCCCAGCCGCATCTGCTCGCGCGGATCGAGCAAAGGCTGCTCGACAGCCTCAACGGCTATATGCAGCTGCCCGAGGGCGGGCAGTATGTGACGAGGCCTGCACTGGGCGACATGGCGGGGCCGCTGGGCTCGATCGCGCTGGCCGCCGCGGCAGTGGACGCTGCATGACTGGTCAAGCCGGCAAAGCCGTGCGAATTAGCCAAACAAACATAAGAAATGCGAGCGCGAAGCGGCGCTCGCGGCATCAGGAAGGATAAGGCCTTGGCGCGATCGAGCTCCCGGAGCACCACGCTGGCATTCGCAGCGGTGACGACATTGTTCTTCGCCTGGGGGTTCATCACCTCGCTGATCGACCCGCTGGTCGCGTCGGTGAAGGGGATCTTCACGCTGACCAATTTGCAGGCGCAGGCCGCGGCATTCGCCTTCTTCATCGCCTACGGCCTCGTCTCGTTTCCGGCGGCTGCCTTGCTGTCGCGCGCCAAGTCGATCCCGACGATCCTGATCGCCCTGGGGCTGATGATCGCCGGCTGCCTGGTGATGCTCGCCGCGGCCAATCTCGCGGTGTTCACGCTCGTTCTGCTCGGATTGTTCATCCTCGCCAGCGGGATCACCATCCTGCAGGTCGCGGCCAACCCGCTCGCGGCGGCGCTGGGCGATGCGAGATACAGCCACCTTCGGCTGACGCTCAGCCAGACCTTCAATTCGTTCGGTACCTTTCTCGGGCCGCTGCTCGGCGCGCACCTGTTCCTCGCCGGTATCGAGGTCAAGGACGGCACGGCAGTCACCGACGCGGCACGCAGCGACGCGCTGGCCGGCATCGATTCGGCCTATCTGTGGATCTGCGGGCTGATCGCCGCGCTGGCGCTGTTCTTCTGGCTCAGCCGCCGCGTGGTCACCGAGGCGGCGCCGCCGGCCGCATCGACCGCGGGATTGTTCTCCGCACTCAATTCGCGCTGGGCGCTGTTCGGCGGGCTGGCAATCTTCCTCTATGTCGGCGCCGAAGTCGCGATCGGCACGCAAATGGCGCTGCTGCTCAACGACGATAGCGTCTGGGGGCGTTCGGATGCGGCATTCGGGGTTCCGGTGCTCGGCTATCTGATGGGCAGCGACGGCGTGCCCGGGGTGTCGCTGCAGGAAGCCGGCAAGGCTGTCGCGCTCTACTGGCTCGGTGCGATGGTCGGGCGTGCGATCGGCTCGGCGCTGCTCGCGGTGGTCCGCGCGCATCTGCTGCTCGCTCTGTTCACGGCGATCGCGGCGGCGATGTGCTTCTACGTCTTTGCCGTGGGCGGGGTTAGCGCGGGCTTCGTCGCGCTGTCGATCGGGCTGTTCAATTCGATCATGTTCCCGGTGATCTTCACGCTGACGCTCGAGCGTTCGACGGGCACGGTGGAATCGACCTCGGGGCTGCTCTGCACTGCGATCGTCGGCGGCGCGCTGCTGCCGCTGGTCGTCGGCGCGGTGTCCGATCAGAACGGCTATGCCTTCGCGCTGATCGTGCCGGCGGCTTGCTACCTCGCCTTGTGCGTGTTCGCGTTCCTCGCGGGGCGCGCGCCGATCCTGCGGCGGGAGGCGGCAAGCTCGGTGCACTGACCGTCTGCACCGGATCTGCACGAGAAGCGCGCGAGAGGCTGACACAGACCACCGCGCGATCGGCACATCGCCGCGCGAGAAAGCTCCCCGAACAATGGGGAGCTTTCCATGCGGTTGCGAATATCATCGAGCTTCATCGCCAAGGCCGCCGCCGCGGCGGCACTGGTCGGTCTGGCGGACTGGCTGTTCTGGGTTCCCGGGGGGATCGGCTCGACGCTCGGCTTCTTCGCCCTGGCGTGGACGGCGGTGACGCTGGCACTCACGCCGGTGGCCTGGCGCGACCGCCGCAGCTGGATTGTTGCCGCTGGCGCATTGCTGCTGGCCGCACCCTTGCTCGACGCTCCGGGGCCGCTGGCGGCGGTGCTGTTCTGGATCTGCCTGACGATGATGGTGCTGCTGCCGCGCGTGGCCGGCTTCGATCATGCGGGGCGGTGGGCTTTGCGGCTGATGCTGCACGGAGTCACGAGCACCATCGGTCCGTGGCATGATCTGATCCGGCTGCGCAGGCCGCTCGGCCGGAATCTGCCGAAGCAGCGAATCCTGCCGCTGCTGCCGCTGCCGCTGATCGGCGGCGCGGTGTTCCTCGCATTGTTCGCCAGCGCCAACCCGGTGATCGGCGACGCGCTCCATCGCATCGGCGCGCCGCGCTTCGACGATGAAGCGATCGGCCGGTTCGTGTTCTGGGCGATGATCGCCACGATGGCGTGGGCGACGTTGCGCCCGCGCCGCGTCAATCTTCCTGCATTCGTACCCTCTGCCGGCGCGCCGCTGGCGCTGCCCGGCGTCTCGACCGGCTCGGTGCTGCTCGCCTTGCTGACTTTCAACGCGCTGTTCGCGCTGCAGAACGGGCTCGATCTCGTCTTTCTGTGGAGCGGGGCGCCGCTACCCGCGGGGGTGACACTGGCCGACTATGCGCATCGCGGCGCCTATCCGCTGATCGCCACTGCATTGCTGGCCGGGCTGTTCGTGCTCGTCGCGCTGCGGCCGGGTTCGGCGACCGCGGCGGTGCCCGCAATCCGGCGGCTGGTCGTGCTGTGGATCGCGCAGAACATATTCCTCGTCGCCTCGAGCATCCTGCGCACGCTCGATTATATCGAGGTCTATTCGCTGACCGGGCTGCGCATCGCCGCGCTGATCTGGATGGCTCTGGTCGCGCTTGGGCTGGTGCTGATCGTCTGGCGGATGCTGCGCGGACGCAGCGCGGCATGGCTGATCAACGCCAATGTCGGTGCTGCATTGCTGGTGCTCGGCGCATGCACGATGGTCGATCTCGGTGCGACCGCTGCGGCGTGGAACGTCCGTCACGCCCGCGAGGTGGGGGGCAAGGGTGCCGCGCTCGATCTCTGCTATCTGGGCGAGCTGGGTCCGTCGGCTCTGACCTCGCTCGTCGCGCTCGAGCTGCGGCACGATCTGGAGCCCGATTTCGCCGAGCGCGTGGCCTGGGTCCGTCACGGCGTGCTGATCCAGACGACCGACGGGCAATCGGGCGGCGAATGGACGTGGCGCAATTCGCGCCGCTTGCAGCAGGTCCGATCGATGCTCGCCGGGAGCAAGCTGCGCGCGGCGCCATCGCGGGGCGCTGCGGGCCGGGATTGCGCTGGTGCGCCACTGCCGCCGACCGCGCCTGAGCTCGCGGTGCCGGCCGAACCCGCCACTCCGCCGCCGGTCGCCGAACAGATCCTGCCGCAGCCGGCATTGACGAACGAGGCCGCGCAATGATCATGTGCCCCATGCCGCGCACCATCCTGATCGCCGACGACGATCCGCATATCCGTCAACTGCTCGCCTTCGCCTTTGCCAAGGCCGGGCTCGACACGATCGAGGCGGACGACGGCGAGGCGGTACTCGATCTGGTCGAGCGGCATCGCGTCGATCTGGTGGTGCTCGACATCAACATGCCGCGGATGGACGGGCTCGAGACCTGCCGGCGGCTGCGCGCCGCCGGCGACTTGCCGATCCTGTTCCTGTCGTCGCGCGACGACGAGATCGATCGGGTGCTCGGCATCGAGCTGGGTGCTGACGATTATGTCGTCAAGCCGTTCAGCCCACGCGAGGTGGTGGCGCGCTCGATGGCGATCCTGCGTCGGGCGAGTGCGAAGCCGCCCGCGACCGACGAAGGGCGGCGGATCGAGCATGGCCGGCTGGCGCTCGACGTCGACGGCTGGCGCGCGAGTTGGGCGGGCACCGAGATCGCGCTGACCGTCACCGAATTCTCGATCCTGCGCACCCTTGCGGTGATGCCGGCCAAGGTGTTCAGCCGCGACGCGATCATCGATCGGTTGCACGGCCCCGGTTTCGCTGTGACCGATCGGACGATCGACAGCCATATCCGCAATCTGCGCGGCAAGTTCGCGGGTGTCGGCGGCACCGACGTGATCGAGACGCGCGCGGGGGTGGGCTATCGCATCGGGAGCTGCACGGGCGCCGCCGCGTGATCGCAGCGCTTAAGGCGTTCCTCAAGCGGCACTGGCCCGCACTCAAGCTGCGGACGATCCTGTTCGGGACGTTGCTGTTCACTGCGGCGCTGCCGGGGGTGGGGGCATTGTTCCTGCGCGTCTACGAGAACACATTGGTCCGCCAGACCGAGGCCGAGCTGATCGCCCAGGGCGCCGCGCTCGCCGGCGCTGCGCAGGCGCTGTGGCCGGGGGTGGCACCTGGTTCGACCGACCCGCGCCCGTGGCGCGCCGAAGCCTCGACGATCGACCTGCGCACCACCCGCGTCCTCCCCGAGCGCCCGCCGGCGCTACGCCGCGCGGTTCCGCCCGATGCCGGTGCGCTCGTCATGGCGCGGCGCCTGCACCCGATCCTCGCCGCCACTGCGCGCACCACGCTTGCCTCGCTCCAGCTGATCGATCGCAACGGCGTGGTCCTGATCGGCCACCAAGCCGGCGGCT
>JASLBO010000504.1 GCA_030146605.1 Sphingomonas sp.
CGATCGAGGCGTTCAACCAGGATCGTGAGCGTCTGGGCGTCCAGGCGACCGCGCAGGTGAAGCCGTTCGACGAACTGACGATCACCGCCAATTATTTCCGCTTCCAGTACAGCAGCGATTTCGTCACGAACCGCATCTCGGTTCCCGAATGGGGTTATGGCAGGTTCTGGAATGGCGTGAGCTTCGACAAGAGCAACACGATCTTCCAATCGGCGAGCTTCGCACTGCCCGCCGCGGGCACAGGGTGCCTGGTCCAGTCGCCGACGAACCCGCGGGTCTGCACCATGGAGACGCCGTGGCTGACCGGCACCTACAGCCGCGAGAAGCAGGTCTCGAACACGTATGAAGCTGAAGGCAAGTTCGAGAGCGGGCACTTCTCCGCCCTCCTGAAGATCGGCGAGACCAAGGCCGAGGGCGGTCCGTCGACTCGCTTCTCGGTGGCGATCAAGCCGCGCCTGACCACGCAGAGCGGTGCCGACATCAACGGCAGCGCACTGAGCGCGTGGGACATCAGCAACGGGCGGGTGAATTTCGAATTCTCGCCCAACGTGCTCGATAACCTCAAGAACGGCATCGCCGGCGTCGATATCGGCTCCACCGGGTCGGGCTTCGACAATAGCGAGATCTCGCAGCGTTATGTCCAGTTCGACATGACGCGCCGGTTCGACGACAGCTTCCTCAACTCGATCCAGCTGGGCGGCAAGTTCCGCAACATGCAGATCGAGCGGCAGACCGGGCGCAACGACTGGTATGCCGATCCGGCGACCAAGCTTCGCTATCAGGACACGCCGGCAGGCGCGGTTGCGCGGCCCGAATTCTTCTACGACGAGTCGATCGGCAACCTGATCGGCGGGTTCAATACGAACATCATGCCCGGCATCGATCTGGAGCGCTATTACAACTATCTCAACGAGACCTACGGCGACTCCGTCCGGGTGCCCGAGCCGAACAACCTGTACCGCATCAACGAGAAGGTGTGGGCCGGCTATGCCCAGATCAATTTCGGCGCCGGCGGCTTTCGCGGCAATGTCGGTCTGCGCGTCGCCAAGACCGATCAGTCGGGCAACACGTCGGACCGGTTGCAGTATCTCGATGATTATTGCGTGAACGGTCCGGGCGGGTCGTTCGACCCCAATCGGCCAACGGGGGCCGACGGCAACTGCACGGTGCTGCCGCTCAGTCAGCGCGAGCGGATCGTCAACGTTCGGGTCAACGAGGATCGCAACTACACCGACTGGTTGCCGAGCTTCAACGCGTCGTACGAGATCACGCCCAATCTGATCGTCCGCGGCGCGGCCGCCAAGGTGGTCTCGCGCCCGGCATTGTCGGATCTGGGCGGTGCGCGCTCGCTGACCTATCGATCGGCCGCCTATGCGTTCGACCGAAACCAGTTTGGCGAGTTCGAGGGCTGGTCCGGCAGTGGTGGCAACAGCCAGCTCAACCCGTTCTCGGCATGGCAATATGATCTCGGCCTGGAATGGTATTTCCAGCGCGGATCGGTCGTGGGTGCCACGCTGTTCCGCAAGGACGTGTCGGACTTCGTGGTGCCGCTGGTGCTCGACGTGACGCGCGTGGTTGCCGGCAACTCGGTGGTGATCCAGCCTTTCTCCACCGTCGCCAACGGATCGAATGCGCGCGCGCAGGGCGTCGAAGTCTATGCCCAGCACACCCTGCCGTTCGGCCTCGGGGCGCAGGCCAACTTCACCTATAACGACACGTCGGTGGCCAATGTGGCGCTCGACGGGCAGACTGTCGGCACTTCGCCGCTGGTCGGCAGTTCGAAGACGCAGATCAACGCCTCGGTCTTCTACGAGCGTGGGCCGATCCTGCTGCGCGCTTCGTACAACCGCCGTGGCGAGGTAGTCGGTGGCCTGTCCTCCGGCCTCAACGTCTACACGTCACCCTATGAGCAGGTGGATCTCAACGCGTCCTACGAGATTCGCCAAGGGCTCGTGCTGAGCGCGTCGGTCATCAACCTGACCAAGTCGGAAGAGAGCCAGCATCTCGGTAACGACACCGCGGCGCGTTTCACCAACATCAACTATTTCGGCCGCCGGGCTTATGTCGGGCTGTCGTTCAACTTCTGACGCGTCGTACCTGACGCGCACCTGATGCCCCCAAGGCAACTAGGAGGTGACCCGTTCCCCGGGTCACCTCCGCTTTTGTGCGATGGCGGCAATGCGTGCGACACAGAAGCGCACTAGAATCTGCAGGGAAGAGGTGGAATGCGGCGAGTGATACAGATCGGTGTGGCGGCAGCGGCGGCATTGTTCGTCACGGCCTCGGCGCCGCCACCGAACCCGATCGTGCCGGGCTGGTATGCCGATCCCGAAATCCATGTCTTCGGCGGGCGCTACTGGATCTATCCCACCTATTCGGATCACGGCGCGACGCCGGATTTCTCGCCCGGCTTCACGCCCGCGCAGACTGAATTGCGCAAGCAGAAGATGGTGCGGCCGTCTTACGGCATCCAGACCTTCTTCAATGCCTTTTCCTCGACCGATCTCGTCCATTGGACGAAGCATCCCCACGTTTTCGACGTGAAGAATGCGGCCTGGGCGGCCTTCGCGATCTGGGCGCCTTCGGTGATCGAGGCGAACGGCAAATATTACATGTTCTTCAGCGCCAACGACATCCAGAAGGATGGCGAGCTTGGCGGGATCGGGCTGGCGGTTGCCGACAAGCCCGGCGGGCCGTTCAGAGATGCGATCGGCAAGCCGCTGATCGGCAAGTTCCACAACGGCGCCCAGCCGATCGACCCCTTCGCGTTTCGCGACAAGGACGGGCAGGTGTATCTCTATTATGGCGGCTGGCAGCACTGCAACGTCGTCAAATTGAGCAAGGACCTCAAGTCGATCGTGCCGCATGCCGACGGCGCGCTGTTCAAGGAGATCACGCCCCCCGGCTATGTCGAGGGATCGTTCCTGATCGAGCGCAAGGGGGTTTATTATCTGATGTGGTCCGAGGGCGGCTGGACCGGCCCTGATTACAGCGTTGCCTACGCAATGGGCCCGAGCCCGATGGGGCCGTTCACGCCGATGGGCAAAATCCTGCAGCAGGATTTCAGGATCGCGCGCGGGGCGGGGCACCATTCGGTGGTGCAATTGCCCGGCAGCGACGATTGGGTGATCGCCTATCACCGCCGTCCGCTCGGCGAGGAGCGCGGCGAGCATCGCGAACTTGCGCTCGATCGCATGGAGTTCAATGCCGACGGCACGATAAAGCCGGTGGTGATGACCAATGAAGGAGTCGCGCCGCGGCCGGTCGGGCGGGCGCGATGACGAAATCAAATACCCACTGTGCTACCGATCGATACGACCTTGGGGGAGACCTGCGTTGAAGACCTTTGCTCGATCGTTGCGTGGTGCTGTTGCCCTTCTCGCGACCACCGGGATGTGCCTGCCCGGCACCGTAGCCCTCGCCCAGAGCGCGCAGAAGGAATCGCTGGTCGACCTCGCCAACCCGTTGATGGGCACCGATTCGAACTACGAACTGTCCTACGGCAACACCTATCCCGCGGTCGCGGTGCCGTGGGGGATGAACTTCTGGACTCCGGTCACCGGCGAGATGGGCAATGGCTGGGGCTATACCTATGACGCCAACCGGATCAGCGGGATCAAGCAGACTCACCAGCCCAGCCCATGGATGAACG
>JASLBO010000509.1 GCA_030146605.1 Sphingomonas sp.
GGCGATTACACCCTGCCGGTCGATCTCGGGCCGCGCGCGTCGTTCGGTGCGATCGTCACCGAGGGCCGCCGTCCGGTATTCGACGTCGATCACATCGAGCTCCTTCGCCGCTACAAGCCCGGCCAGATCTACGACACCCGCAAGGTCGACGATCTGCGCGAGGCGCTGATCGCCACCAGCCTGTTTTCCACGGTTTCGGTCGAGCCGGTGCGCACCGGCCAGCCCGGCCCCGACGACACTGAAGTCGTCAATCTGCTGGTGCGCCAAAATGCCGGCCGCCCGCGCACGCTGGCCGGCGAAGTGGGCTACAGCACCGGTCAGGGCTTCCGCGCCGAGGGCAGCTGGACGCACCGCAACCTGTTTCCGCCCGAAGGCGCGCTGATCGCCGCCGCCGTGCTCGGCACGCAGGAACAGGGCGTCTCGGGCACCTTCCGCCGCTCGAACGCAGGGCAGCGCGACCGCACTTTCCAGGCCCAGGCCGCGGTCAACCACTCGGATTATGCCGCGTTCGAATCGTACACCGGCACGCTCGCGGTACGCTGGTCGCGCGATTCGACGCCGATCTGGCAGAAGCGCTGGACCTATTTCTACGGCGCCGAACTCGTGGGCTCGAACGAGGACCAGTTCAACTTCAACAAGGGGGCGCGCGATCGCGGCACGTGGCTGATCGCCGCGCTGCCGGGCTTTGTCGGCTATGACGTGTCGGACAATCTGCTCAATCCGACGCGCGGCTTCCGGATCAAGGCCAATGCCAGCCCCGAGACTTCGGTGCGCGGCCGGGCGCGGCCTTATGCGCGGCTGATGCTCGAAGGCACGACCTATTATCCGGTCTCTTCCAGCATCGTCGTCGCAGGCCGCGCGCGGGTCGGTTCGATTCCCGGGATCGCGCGCAACGACCTGCCCCCGTCGCGGCGCTATTATGCCGGCGGCGGCGGATCGGTGCGAGGCTTCGGGTATCAGGAACTCGGGCCCCGCTCGCCAGACGGGCGCCCGGTCGGCGGGCGCAGCCTCAACGAGTTCGCAATCGAGGCGCGCTATCGCTTCGGCAATTACGGGATCGTGCCCTTCATCGATGCCGGCCAAGTCTATGAGGGGCTTTACCCGACCGGCAAGAACATGCGCTTCGGCGTGGGGATCGGCGGGCGGCTCTATACCAATTTCGGGCCGCTGCGTGTCGATGTGGCGACGCCGATCGCGCGCAAGCCGGGTGAATCGAAGGTCGCGCTCTACATCTCGATCGGACAGGCATTCTGATGGCGTCCGATCTCCCCAAGACCGAGACCGTGGACGATGGCGAAGCGCCGGTGACGCATGTCGTCGAACGGCCGCCTTTGTGGCAGCGCATCGTCAAATGGGGGGCGCTCGCGATCGGCTCGCTGGCGCTGCTCGCCGGGCTGCTGGTGATCGGGATCAACACCCGTCCGGGGCGCGATTTCGTCGCGCAGCAGTTGGGCAAGCTGACGCTCGCCTCGGGGCTCAACTTCCGCGTCGGGCGGATCGACGGTTCGCTCTACGGCGCCTTGATCCTGCGCGATGTCGAAGTGCGCGACACGAAAGGGACCTTCGCGACTTCGAAAGAGATCGCGATGGATTGGCGGCCGTTCGCCTATCTGCAGAACCATGTCGACATCCGCAATCTGACCAGTCCCGAAGTGCGGCTGTTGCGGTTGCCCGCGCTCAAGCCCTCGACCGATCCGGGCGGGCCGCTGCTGCCCGATCTGGAGATCGACGTCGCCCGGCTCGACATTGCGCGGATCGACATCGCCCCCGCGATCGACGGCCAGCGCCATATCGGCCGGTTGAAGGGAAGCGCCCACATCGCCGGCGGACGCGCGCAACTCGCGCTCGACGGCGGTACGATCTCCGCGCCGGGCGTAGCCGGCGGGGATGCGCTGGCGCTCAAGCTCGACGCGGTGCCCGAGGCGAACAAGCTCGACATCGACTTGCGGGTCAATGCGCCGGTCGGCGGTTTCGTCACCGGCCTTGCCGGGCTGGATCGCCCGCTGGCGGTGAATGTCGGCGGCCGCGGCAGCTGGCAGAGCTGGCGCGGGCAGGCGACCGGAACGCTTGGCGGCCGGCGCCTCGCCGATCTGGCGGTGACCGCGCAGAACGGCCGCTTCCAGCTGCGCGGGCCGACCTGGCCCGGCGTATACATGGAGGGCCCGGTCGAGCGGCTGGCATCGCCGCAACTCGACGTCGAGGCCGATGCGGTCTGGCAGAACCGCACCGCAAACGGCGTGCTCAAGCTGCGCTCCAGGGCATTGTCGGTCGAGGCCAAGGGGCTGGTCGATCTCGGCCGCAATCGCTTCGGCAATCTCAATGTGGATGCGATGCTGCTCACCCCGGGCGCAATCGCGCCGAACCTCAACGGTCGAGGGGTGCGGGCGTCGCTGGCGCTGGATGGCGCCTTCAATGCGCCCGTCGTCGATTACAAGATCCGCGCGGTATCGCTCGGCTTCGGCGAGACCGTGGTGGAAAATCTGTACGCCGAAGGCCGTGCGCGGGTGGACGCCGATCGCATCCTGATCCCGGTGCGCGCACGGGCCGCGCGGGTGAGCGGGCTCAACGCCGCGGCGGGCGGGCTGGTGACCAACCTGACGGTCGCCGGCGATCTCGCCATATCGGGCAGCCAGATCCTGTCCGACAATCTGAGGCTGCGCTCGGATCGCGTCGATGCGACCGCGATCATCGCCGCCGACATGAGCACGGGCCGCTATACGGGCGCGATCAAGGGCCGGATCAACGATTACGCGATCAATGGCGTCGGCGTGGTCAACCTGAGGACCGACGCCGAATTGTTCGCCGCGCCGGGCGGCGGCTGGGGCATTCGCGGCCATGTCGCCGCGGAGACGCGCAAGCTCAGCAACGCGAGCGTACGCGATTTTCTCGGTGGCAACGCCGTCGCCTCGGCGCGCCTGATGCTCGATCCCAGGGGCATCATTGCCGTCAACGACATCCGCATGCGCGCGCCGCAATTTCGCATTCTGCGCGGCTCTGGGCGCTACGATCCCGCGGGACCGATCCTGATCAACGCCGACGCGGTCTCCACGGTTTACGGTCCGCTCAGCGCGCGGGTGACCGGCACGATGACGGCGCCGCAGGTGCTGCTGCGCGCGGCGCGGCCGGGCCTGGGCGTCGGGCTGGTCAATCTCGAGGCGCGGGTGCGCGGGCGCGGCAACGCCTATGCGATCCTCGCCAGCGGCGGCACCAATTATGGGCCGTTCACCGCCGATGTGCTCGTCCGCAACGGCGCTGCGCTCGCGGTCGACATCAACGCTGCGCGCTTCGCGGGAATGGATATCGCGGGCAAGCTGCAGCAGACGCGCACGGGGCCGTTTGCCGGACGGTTGACCTTCGATGGATCAGGCGTCGTCGGTAGCGCCCAGCTAGCCGCGCAAGGCAGGTTCCAGCGCGCCGATCTGCAGGCACGCGCGCTCAATGCGGTGATCCCCGGCAATAGCGAGCTGACCATCGGCCGCGGGCTGGTGACCGCGCGCGTGGTGCTGGCCGACACGCCGCAGATCCTCGCCGACGTCCAGCTCGCCAATCTGCGCAGCGGCCAGTTCGTGCTCAAGACCGCCCGCGCGAAGATCGATTATCAGGGCGGCAGCGGAACCGCGCAGGCAGTCGCTACCGGCTCGTCTGGGGTGCCGTTCCAGATCGCCGCGAATGCGCGGCTGTCGCCGCAGCAATGGCTGGTGGCGCTGCAGGGGCAGGGGAGCGGCATCCGCTTCCACAGTGTCAATCCGGCGCGGATCGACATCGCCAAAGGCGTCTATCGGCTGCAGCCCACCCAGATCGACTTCGATCAGGGCAGTGCGCGCCTCGCCGGCAGCTACGGCAACGGCATCGCGCTGCAGGCGCGGCTCGACAAGCTCGATCTGGCGGTGGTCAACGGCTTCATGCCGGGCATCGGCGTCGGTGGGACGGCCACGGGCAGCCTCGATTTCGCCCAACCCAATTCGAGCGCGTTCCCCAGTGCCGATGCGCGCATCGAGATCGATGACTTCACCCGGTCGAGCCTTGCGACGGTGTCGACCCCGGTCGATGTCAGCTTCGTCGGCAAACTGCTGCCCGATGGCGGCGATGCGCGGGCGCTGATCAGGCGCGGCACCACCACGATCGGCCGCGTCGTCGCCACGATGCGGCCGCTTGGGCCCGGTGCCGGAACGTGGACCGCGCGGCTGACCGGCGCGCCGCTCTCGGGCGGCATCCGCTACAATGGGCCGGCCGCAGTGCCTTTTTCGCTGGCGGGGCTGTCCAACCAGCATCTGACGGGGCCGATCGGCATCGCGGCCGATTTTTCGGGCCGGGTTAACGATCCGCGGCTGGTCGGCGTCGTCCGGGGCGAGAACCTGACTTATGGCAACGAGACCTATGGCACGCAGATCACTGCTCTGAAGATCGACGGCCGCTTCTCCGACGACG
>JASLBO010000516.1 GCA_030146605.1 Sphingomonas sp.
CGAAGATCGCGTCGATCAGGCCCTGTGCGGTGACCGTGCCCGACAGATCGGAACCCGAGCCGGCGCCGTCGGCGTCCTGGATCTCCTGCGCCGCGATGACGTCCGGCGCGCCGAGATTGTAGACGATGTCGTTCGCGAGAATGTCGAACTTGTTGTCCGACGTGTCGAGATTCTCGAGATTATACGTCGCGATCGACAAATTGTTCGCGTCGCCCTGCAGCGCGGTCTGCTCACGCGTCAGCGTCTGGTCCTTCGTCGTGGTCACTGCCTCGGTGACGATCACTTCGTAATTCTCGAAGGCATAGTTCACCACCCCGGTGACGCTGCTCAGCTGATCGCCGATGGTGTAGCCCGGCGTGAAACCGGCGAAGATGCCACTATCGTCGTCGATCTGGATCTTCTCGGGGTTGTAGTCGGCAACGCCCTCGCTGCCCGGCGAGATGGTGATGCCGCCGCGGTCGTTTACGCCGGTCGCACCGGTGCCGTGCGATGCGACCACATCGGTCTCACCGAACCCGTTGGTGTTCGACACCGCCTGCGGGGTGTCGATCGTGACCCGCATGCCTTCCAGCGATTCCCAGAAGTCCACGCCGTCGCTGGGGGGATCGTAGCTGGTGAGGCCGTCATTATCGATCGCCTCGGCCGGCGGCAGCACCCCGCCCGCGCCGATCAACACGGCGCTCGGCAGCGCGTTGCCATGGCTCTCGACAGTGACCGTCGGCGCGGTGATCTCGGTGAGGCTGAGGCTGGCGGTGCTGCCCGCGAACTCGGTAACCGAGCCGCGCACCGACACGCCGTCGCCGACTGCGACGCCCGGCGCGGTGCTGGTGAAGACGAACACCGCATCCGAGGTGCGCGTATTGCCGTCACCGATGGCGGACTGAAGATAGAAGCCATTGGTGTCGACCGCAGTGACGATGCCGGTGGTGAGCACGGTCTGGCCGGCATAGGCGGAGGCGTGGCCCTCGCCCTGGATCTGGCTGATCGTCAGTACGATCGGATCGTCGTTGGTGATCGTACCGGTCGCGGCGGCATCGTCCACGATGACGTTGCCGGTGGTGGCGCCGAGCGTCACCGACAGCGTCTCGTTGGGTTCGCCGACGAGATCGCCGTTTACCGCCACGACGATCTGCTTCGAGACTTCGCCCGGCGCGAAGCTGACCGTGCCGGCGAGGATCGCGCCGGGGGCGAGATCGTCGGCGGTCGCAGTGCCGTCGAGGTTGACGCTGTATTGAACGCTCGCCGCGCTGGCGGTGCCGCCGGCGCGGTTGACCGTGAAGATCAGGTTCGAAGTGCCGCCATTGCCCTCTACGACGGCGGCGTCGCCGATGCGGATGTGGCTGGGGCCGTTCGCGGGCAGGAAGCTCTGGCCCTGGTTGAGCGTGCCGAAGCTGTCGTCCGACGCGGCGGCCCAGGTGAAGTCGGCCGCGCTCGAGCCGTTGCCCTTGAGCTGGAGCGAAAGGCCGACGCCCGGCGCGGGCTCTTCGCTCACCCCGATATCGGTGCTGGTGACGCCTGCGGCCGGGGTGCCCGCGGCTGCAGTGAAGGTGCCTTCGTACGACAGCAGCTGGATCACCGTGCCGTCGGGCGCGATCAGCGCGACGCCGTCGGCGGCGCCGTTCTGGAGGCCGTTGACCGGATAGGCGAACGAGACCGCGCCGAAACCGTTGCCTTCGTCGTCGATCACGCCGGTGAGGTTGGTGACGGTGTAGCTGGGGGCGGCGTCGGGGGTGTTGCTGCCATTGTAGAGGACCAGCTTGTAGCCGCTCAGATCGGTTCCGGCGGCGCCGGCGATCTCGATCGCCTCGCCGGCATCGGTGCCGACATTGTCGTAATGGATCTCGTTGATGAACACGTTGGCGGCGGGCGCGGGGGGCGCCGCGTCGTCATTGGTGATCGTGCCCGTGGCCACCGCGTCGCCGAGCGTTGCGCCGCCTTGTGGAGCGCTGAGCGTGACGGTGAAGCTCTCGTCTGGTTCGAACCCGGTGTCGCCCTGCACCGGCAGTCGGACCTCGGCGGTGGTCGCGCCGGCAGCGAAGCTCACCGTGCCCGTGGCGGTGAAGCCCATGCCGAAATCACCGGCAGTGGCGCCGCCCAGGGTCACGGTCCAGGTCGCCGAGACCGCGCCGGCGCTGCCATCGGCACGGGTAACGGTGAACACGATGTCGCTGGTCCCGGCATTGCCTTCGGCAAGCGAGGCGTCGCCGATGCTGAGCGTGCCGGGTTGGGGCGCGCTGCCGAAGGTCTGGCCGATATTGATGCCGCCCGGCGTGTCGTCGCCGATCGTCGCCCAGTGGAAGTCGGCATAGGCCGCACCGTTGCCGACGAGGCCGATCGAGCCGCCGACCGGCGCGGAGCTGGTCTCGGTCACGCCGATGTCGGTGCTGGTCAGGCCGATGGCGGGGCCGTTGGCTGCAGTGAGCACGCCTTCATAGCTGAGGAACTGAACGACCACACCGGTCGGATCGACCAGGGCGATCGCGTCGGGCGAGCCGTTCTGCAGGCCGTCCGTGGGATAGGTGACGCCGCGGGTACCGAGGCCGTTCGCCTGATTGGCGAGCGTGCCGCTCAGCGTCACCGTATTGTAGCTCTGTCCGTTCGAGCCATTGTAGAGGACGATCTTCCAGCCGGTGAGATCCGTGCCCGCCGCGCCGGCGATCTCGACGAACTCGCCGATATCGGTGCCGGCATTGTCGTAATGGATTTCGTTGATGAACACGTTGGCAGCCATGATCGATCCTCTGTGTGACGGGCGGTCGCGGGCCGGACAGGCACCGGACGGAAGCAGCGCGGAGACGAAGACTCAGGAACTTGCGCTTGGCTAGGATGCGATCATGACAGCAACATTGCGCCGCTCAACCGACTTGTGCCGGGATCGTACATTTTGTGCGACGATCTGTGGATAATCGCGGCGCGACGTCCGTAAATCGGACGCTGCCGTTCACATAGCCGAGGGCGTACCTACACGCTCGGCGAGGACGCCGGCACGACCCTATATGAGATCGCCGACGCGCCCGGCATCGGCTGGGGCGGCTGGACCGCCTTTTCGAGAAGACTTCGCGAGACCGTGCCCCCAAGGGGCCGCTTTCGATCAGAGGCGGATCGACACGATGGCTGTGCGGGGTTGGGGGTGGGGGTTTGCGGACAAGCAAAAAGCCCGCAGGCTGTGTGCCATGCGGGCTTTTGGTTGGTTGCGGGAGCAGGACCTTTCTCGATCTGATGGCAGCCGCTTCTATCTGAAGATACTCAACATTATTCGTGGCGCCGGCTGCGGATACCCCGGCTTGTACCCCGGCCTGGCAAGAGACGCGATGAAATGACCTAGGAGTGCGCCGAGCTGAATAGCTCGCCTGCATTGCAGCGATGGCCGGAATGACGTGCTCCAATTCCGATCCCGATGCAGGATTCTTGGCGTTCGCTTGCGCAATCAGATCAGTGAGCCGCGACAATATGGATACGTAGCAAAGGACGGGTGTTTCATTCGCTTCTGCAAGAGGCGGCCCTCGGGGCAACCCGCACAGCACGACAATTAGGGTCGGCGCGAGTGGCGAGGCTGTCGCGCGCGCGGAGACCCCTTGATAGTTGCAAATACGCGCAAGCTCGTCTGTGCTGATCGCGCCTACAGCAGCCCCCGGATGCAGATGGCCACCTCGATGGGGATGGAGATCGTCGGTAATTCGCCGACCGGACTGGCTTCGTCGTCCATCCGCGCAGCTGGCTGGTCGAGCGGACCTTGCTGGGCTCAGTCGCAACCGCAGCGTCGCCAAGGACTTCGAGCACACTACCCGCTCCGCGACAGCCTTCCTATGTCGGCCGCCATGCTCCTCGTCCGCCGCTTATCTCGTTACGCATGAGATTCGAGACGGGCCCTCAGCCATGCCGCCGTCGGAGGATTAGTATCAATATCGACAATATCAGCGAAGTTCCTAATATAATGTACGCCGCCCTTGTATTATAATACAATGCAACAACCGCGGATATTGGAGGAACTAGGTATAAAATATTGTAATATTTGGACACCATCAATCTCCTCACAAATCGTCACAATAGGCTACCACATCACCCAAAGCCGCCAA
>JASLBO010000523.1 GCA_030146605.1 Sphingomonas sp.
GGCTGCGCGATTTGCCGCTGTCGTTCAGGCTGGGCGGCTATTTCTTCTGTCACGCCGGGGTTCGCCCGGGCCGATCGCTCGGCAAGCAATCGGCGGAGGATCTTCTGTGGATCCGCGAGGCGTTCATCGACAGCGAACGACAGCATGGCGCAGTGATCGTCCACGGCCATTCGATCGCCGACGATATCGAGATCCGCCCCAACCGCATCGGCGTCGACACCGGCGCCTATCGTACCGGCAAGCTCTCCGCGGTTCTCCTCAGCGACACCGGAAACTGGACGATCTCGACCAGTCACGACGCGCGCGCCGACCCAGCCTGACACAAGAGACGCCGCCAATTGTGCTTTTCTGCTGCAATGCAAAATGTTACGCGGCAGTTTGGGCCCACCCCGGAAAGTCAAACCAATGAAGTTTCGCGCCATCATCAACGCGTTCGCGCTCGTCCTCGCCATGGCGACGCCGCTGGCCGTCGCGCACAGCGCGATGATGCAGAGCAGCGACGAACGTCCGCCGGTCTATACGCTCGATTCGGGCGACAAGATTCGCGTCGTGGTTTATGGCGAGCAGTCGCTCAACGGCGAATATTCGGTTGGTCCCGCGGGTGACGTCGCTTTCCCGCTGATCGGCAACCTTCCCGCCAAGGGCAAGAGCGTCGCCGAGCTCCAGCAGGCGATTACCGTCAAACTCGCCACGGGGTATATCCTCGATCCGCGCGTCAGCGTCGAGGTGCTCAGCTTCCGCCCTTTCTACATCCTCGGCGAAGTCAATCGCCCTGGCCAATATCCCTATGCGACCGATCTCTCGGTCGATCAGGCGGTGGCGACGGCGGGCGGCTATACCTACCGCGCCAGCAAGTCGAAGATCTTCATCCGCCATCTCGGCAAGCCCGAAGTCGAGTATAAGCTCGGCAAGGGCAAGGTCGTCTGGGTGCGGCCGGGCGACTCGATTCGCGTCGGCGAGCGCTATTTCTGATCCCCTGCGGGCAGCGCGCGAGATGATGCGATGAACCAAGCCGCGAGCCTCGCGCGCCCTCGACTCGCCCAACGTTCTATCGATCCGTTGCGCTGGTTCGATACGGTGTGGACGGCGGTCGCTATCGGCAGCGTGCTGTTTTCCTATACGCTCGGCTCCAAGGCCGCGCTGGTGATCCTGGCGCTGATGCCGGTCTATTTCGTCGTGCGTTTCCGTCATGCGCCGCGGCTGCTCGCCGCGATTGCGCCGATCCTGTTGCTGCCGGGCTTCGCGATGCTCTCGACCATCTGGTCGATCGCGCCGGGTACGACGCTCTATTACGGGTTTCAGTATTTCCTGACGGTAATGGTCGGCGCCACGATCGGCGCGGGCACCGATCGGCGCCAGGCGCTGTACGGGCTCTTTGCCGCCTTCGCGGTCTTTGCCGTGGTCAGCCTGTTGCTTGGTCGCGACGTCGGCTGGGGCGGCGGCGGTGCTTCGCGCGCCACTACCGCGTTCGCCGGACTGACCGGCAGCAAGAACGCCGCGGCGGACACCGCCGCCGGCGGTGTGATCGTCGCGACGGCAATGCTCGTTGCGAGCCTGCGCGATCGACGCCTGCTGCTCGCATGCGCCGCGGCGGCAGTGATCATGATGGACGTGTGGATATTACGGCGCTCCGAATCGACCGGCGCGCTCCTCGCCTGCTTTGTCGCGGTGCTGGCGATCATGGCGTGGAACCTATCGAAGCTGTTTACGACGCAATCGCGTACGGCATTGTTCGTGACGCTGGGGGCGATCGCAGCCGTCGCCGCGTTGCTCCAGAAGCTCTGGCTGGCCCCCCTGATGGAGACGGTGCTCAAGGCAGCCGGCAAGGACGCGACGCTGACCGGGCGGACCTATCTGTGGGAAAAGGCCTTTTCGCTGATCGAGGCGCGGCCGGTGCTGGGACTAGGCTACAATGCGTTCTGGCGCCACGGCAACATCGATGCCGAAGGCTTGTGGCTGTACGCCGGAATCCAGAGCCGCTCGGGCTTCAATTTCCACAACACCTTCCTCGAGATCCTCGTCCATCTCGGCTATGTCGGCCTCACGCTGTACGCGGTCGTGATCTGCAGCCTCTTCGCGCTGCTCGTCCTGCGGACGATGCGCGTGCCGAATGACCTCGGCATCCTGTTCTGCGCGCATCTGGCCTATGTGGCGGTGCGGCTTTCGATCGAGAGCCAGGCGTTTCAGCCCTTCGCCTTCTCGACGATGATGGCCATGGTCGGGCTGGGCTGCGCGGTCCATGGCCGCACCCGGGCGCGGAAAAACCCGCAGGTCCGTCCCGCCGCCCGCTGGCGGAGCGCCTGAACCCGCAGCCTTACGACATCGTCACAACCGCAACCCGCCGAGCGCGTAAAAAGCGCCGGGATGCGTAAGATGCTGAAAATCCAAGTAAAATGGCAGCTCCGAACCGTATAGGCAACCTGATTGGTCGCAGAGGTTGGTGGCTGGATCGAAGAATCGAGCCCCCGCTTCGACGGCTGCGCTACGGACCGCATCGTCGGCCGCGGTTATGGGTCGCAGCCAGCGGCGGGAGGCACGGCCATTTGCCACGTCGCCCGGCATCCCCAAGATGGAGCGAAGCGCGTCCCGCGCCGGCACCTTATCGGTGAGCGCCTCTTTTCCCGGATCGAAGGTGAAGAGGGGCACGTCCGCGAGGATGACGACGTCTTTTCCGGCAGCCTTGTAGCGCGCGATCGTATCCCGAAGCGCCGCATCGAGTAGCGAAAGCTGGCTGGTCAAGACGGTGGTCGTTGCGGGCTTCTGGTCCGCGCCGTTTCAGGGGCCGACGCCCGACAGCAAGCTGGTTTCCGACGGCACCGTGAAGGCGGCC
>JASLBO010000004.1 GCA_030146605.1 Sphingomonas sp.
GAAATAGCCGGCCGAGATCGTCACCGGCCGGGCGAAGGGCAGCTTGTAGCCGATGTCTGCCTGCGCGCTCCACAGATCCTCGTCGAGCTCGCTGAACGCGATCGTCGCCGATTCGCCGAGGCCGTTCAGGCTGTTCACATAGGCCCCGCGCACCGGATCCATGCGATAGCTGAAGAAGCGCTCATACGGCGCGTTGCGCTGCGTGTTGGCGAAGCTGCCGCGCAGCTCGACCGAGAGGTCGTCGAACTTGAACTCGGTCGCGAGCTGGGTGTCGATCAGCTGACGCTCGAACCAGTTGGTGTTCTGCTGAAGCACCTGGTCGCCGCTGCTGTTCGGATAGATCGTCGCGGTGCCGAGCCGCGCCTGCTTGAGCGTGTCGTGGATGTACAGCGTGGTCCAGCGGATCTTGTGCTCGCCGAATTCGGCGCCCAGCCCGAACATGCCGTTGTTGGTGATGCGGTTGTCGGTCAGCACGGTGCGGAAGTCGCTGCGCACCGCGCCCGATGGGTCGGCGGTGTCCTGCTGCACCGCGTCGCGGGTACGGAAGGTGTTGCCGAGGCTCGCAGTCGCGATGATGCCCAGCCGCACGCCACTCACGTCCAGCGTGTGGCCCGCGCTGAACTCGGCGTTCCAGTTGACCGGGATATGGTCGTTCTGCTGGAGCAGCGTCGTCTCGGCATTGGTGAGCTGTGCCACCTGCGCCGAATTGAACACGTTGGTGGTCAGGCCCCCGCGCCGGATGAACTCGGGCATGTCGCGCTCACCGGTATCATAGCCCAGCGAGTCCAGTCGGCCGCCGTCATAGACATAGCCGAGCTGGTCGGTCGTCGCCGAATCATAAGCGAGCGAGCCGCCGATCTGGAAGAACGATTGCTCAGGCACCGCGCGGGTGGTGAGGTTGATCACGCCGCCGCCGAATTCGCCCGGATAATTGACCGAATAGGTCTTCTGGACCATCGCGCTGCCGACGATCGACGTCGGGAAGATGTCGAGCGGCACGGTGCGGCGCAGCGGCTCGGGGCTCGGCAGCGGAGACCCGTTGAGCAGCGACGAGGAATAGCGGTCACCCAGACCGCGAACGAAGACGAAGCCGTTGCCGACGACGCTGAGCCCGGTAACGCGGGTGAGTGCGCCGGCGATGTCGCCCTCGCCCGTCCGTGCGATGTCCTCGCTCGACAGCACCGACACGACCTGCGGCGTCGCGCGGATCACGTTGGGGATGTTGCGCCCGACGACGACGATTTCTTCCCCCGCGTCCGGATCGAAGCCCGGCGCGGAGACTTCGGGCTCCTGCCCCTCCGGCACGTCTTGCGCCACTGCCGGATCGGCAGCGGGCACCGACGGCGCGGTCGTCTGGTCACTCGACGTGGATCCCGCTGCCTGCGCGAGCGCGGCGGGGCTCACCAGCTGGGTCGTAGCGGCGAGCAAGGTGGCGAAGGCGATCTGTCTGGTCATGGCTGCGATCCGGAACAAGGGCTGGGTAGGCAGAGGCCGGAGCCGCGCTTGCGCGCTGCCCCGGCCCTGCTGTTCGGCTGGCGCGCCGGTTACGCGCCGTTGCAGGCGAGGTAGATCGAGTTGAACACCGGGGGACCTTCCTCCTGCAGCGCAGCGTTGGCCGGCCGGATGGTGGACTTTCCGCCATTGGCTTCGGTGCCCGCGACGATGTTGATGCAGGGGCCGACCGCCTTGACGATGCCGTTCACGAAGGTGAAGTCGGCGCCGCCGCGCAGACGGATCGCCGCCGGAGCGGTGCTCGTCTGGATGAAGGTGAAGTTCGAGACGCGGCCGAAGGTGCGCGGCAGGAAGTCTTCGCTGCCGTTCGAGTCGATCTCCATCGAGAAGGAGTCGCTGGTCGCGCCGATGGTCTTCTGGGCGGCGATCAGGAACTGGACGAACCCGCGCCAGCCCACGTCCACATCGAGACCGTCATCGTCCGCGCCGGTGATGGCGAGGTAGCGCATGTTGGTGGTGCCGCCGAACACTTCGATGCCGTCGTCCGAGCTGTTATGGACCTGGACGTGATCGATCACGGTGCCCGATCCGGTGCCGCCAAGCGTCAGGCCCTGGAGCTCGTTGCCCGGGGTGATCTCGGTGCCCGAGAAGCGGACCTGGACATATTGGATGGTGCCGCTGCTGTCGTTGGCGACCGCGCCGCCGTACAACGCGTTGCCCGTGCCTTCGACCACGGCCTCGCAGGTCGTGCTGGTGCCCGCCGCATTGTTGCTGCCGCTGATGCAGTTCGCGATCGGCGCGCGGCCGGCGAGGATCACCCCGCCCCACTGGCCCTGCGTCGCGTCGCTGGTGCCGGCGGCACTGAGATTCTGCTGCGACGTGAAGATGATCGGCGCAGCAGCGGTGCCGATCGCGTTCATCTTCGAACCGCGATTGACGACGAGGAAGTCGTTCGCGGCATCGTTGGCATTGGCGACGAGGACCACGCCCGGATCGATGTTGAGCGTCGCCGCTGCGCCGCCCGCGGCTGCACCGCCAATGCCGAGATCGACGCCGACATCGACGCGGCCGTTGATCTGATAGACGACGCCATCGACCCGCGGCAGCGTGACCGTGCCCGCGACCACTGCCGGCAAGCGGCACAGGCGATAATTGTTGTTGGTGCCCGCATCGACCGTACCCGTGGCGCAGACCGAGGCGGCAGGTGCCGCGGCGGTGCGCGCCAGCGAACCGGTGCAGCTGTTGGCCGTCGGGATAGTGGCGGTGCCGGTGAAGTTCAGCGTCGACGAGCTGCAGGTCCAGTCGCGGAATGCAGTATCGTTGGCGTTGGCCACCGCGCCGATGAACGCCGTCGAGATCAGGAAGCTCGAGCCGGTCGGGTTGAGCGACGTCGCGTTGAACGGAGTTGCCGTAGCCGCGGCGCCCGTGGGCGTGAAGCCGCTCAGCGGACCGCTGCCGTTCAGGACGTTGTTGGTGCCGGCGTTGAAGATCGCCAGCTGCTCGTCGAGGGTGACGGTCACGCCGCTCTGCGTCGTCGCCGCGAAATTGGCGGTCGGGGTCGGCGTGGTGGTCGGCGTCGGGGTCGGCGCTGCCGGGGTCGGCGTCGGGAACACGATCGTGCCCGCACCAGGCGAGGCGACGCTGCTGGCGCCGTCACAGGATGCGAGCGCGAGGCTCGCGCAGCCGGTCAGCAGGACGAGGCTGAGGCGATGAAAGCTGGCCATAAAGTCTCCGTTCCGGCGGAATGCCGGTTTGCGCGGGGTGGGCGAATGGACGGGATCGACTCGGTTCCCCCTGCCGATCACGAAGGCTGCGCTAGGGGGCTTGCGTGACACGTCCGCGTGGTTTCAGAGACTTTCTGAAGACATTCACATGACATTACGGTTACGTCGTTGCTGCCGTGCAACGACGAAGCAAGCGGCGGTCTATCTAGAAGCCGGCGGTCATCGCCACGTCTATGCCTGTGCATTCGGGACGCGTGCCGGGGGCTCTACTGGCATGAAAAAGCCCGCCGATCGTACGACCGGCGGGCTTCTCTACATGGTGGGCGCGGCTGGGATTGAACCAGCGACCCCTGCGGTGTGAACACAGTGCTCTACCACTGAGCTACGCGCCCATTGGCCCAAGGCTCTTGAACGCCGGGCCGAAACGGGAAGCGGGCCTTTAGGCGGTGCGGGGTGCGCTTGTCCAGCCCCGGGCCGGGCCTCCCGTCAGATCAGTTGACCGAGTCCTTCAGGCCCTTGCCGGCCTTGAACTTGGGCTGGTTCGACGCCTTGATCGTCATCTCCTCGCCGGTGCGGGGGTTGCGGCCGGTCGAAGCCTTGCGCTTGCTCACCGAAAACGTGCCGAAGCCGACCAGACGAACCTCGTCGCCCTTTTTGAGCGCGGTCGAGATCGCGTCGAACACTGCCTCGACAGCCTTGACGGCGTCACCCTTGCCGAGGCCGGAGGTCTCCGCGACCGTCCCGATCAGCTCTTGCTTGTTCATGCTGTGGAATTCCCCCTGAGTGAGTGCGTCGAATAAGATGAGTCGCTGCGGCAAGCCGAGTGCGCCAGTCAGCACGCGACCGCCACCGCTGTCAAACCCTCTGCGGCGGTTTTCGCCGCAAAAGCCGTGCGTCCTCAATGATGAACGGCGTCTCCGATCCCGGGCACGTGCACCGGCGGCTGTGCCGCAAGTTCATCTGCATCGGTCCAGTCGATCGCAGTGAGCGTCTCCGTCAGTGCCAGCCGCAGAACCTCGTCGACATGCTTGACCGGGATGATCTCCAGCCCCTCGCGGATGTTCGCGGGGATCTCCGCAAGATCCTTCTCGTTCTCTTCCGGGATCAGCACCGTCTTGATGCCGCCGCGAAGCGCCGCGAGAAGTTTCTCCTTGAGCCCGCCGATCGGCAGGACCCGGCCGCGCAGCGTCACTTCGCCGGTCATCGCGATGTCGCGGCGAACGGGCACGCCGGTCATCGTCGAGACGATCGCCGTCACCAGCCCTACGCCGGCCGACGGGCCGTCCTTGGGCACCGCGCCTTCGGGCAAGTGGACATGGACGTCCTTGCGCTGGAACAGGCTCGGCTTGATGCCATAGGTCGGTGCCCGCGCCTTGACGAAGCTGAACGCCGTCTCGACCGATTCCTTCATCACGTCGCCGAGCTTGCCGGTGGTCTTGATCGCGCCCTTGCCCTGCACGGTCACGCTCTCGATCGTCAGCAGCTCGCCGCCGACCTCGGTCCAGGCGAGCCCGGTGACCGCGCCGATCTGGTGCTCCTCCTCGGACAGGCCATGGCGATATTTCTGGACCCCGGCATATTCGTGAAGGTTGTCCGGCGTGATCGTTACGCTGACCTCCTTGCCTTCGAGGATTCTCCGAAGCGCCTTGCGCGCGAGCTTGGCGATCTCCCGCTCGAGCGTGCGGACGCCCGCCTCGCGGGTATATTTCTGGATCAGCGCTCGCAGACCTTCATGGGTGAGCGTGAACTCGCCTTCCTTGAGCCCGTGCGCCTCGATCTGCTTCTCAAGCAGATGGCGCTCGGCGATCTCGACCTTCTCATCCTCGGTATAGCCCTCGAGCCGGATGATCTCCATGCGGTCGAGCAGGGGCTGCGGCAGGTTGAGCGTGTTCGCCGTGCACACGAACATCACGTCCGAAAGATCGATGTCGATCTCCAGATAATGATCGTTGAACTTGTTGTTCTGCTCGGGGTCGAGCACCTCGAGCAACGCCGAGGCGGGATCGCCGCGGAAATCCTGGCCGAGCTTGTCGATCTCGTCGAGCAGGAACAGCGGGTTCGACGCACCGGCCTTGCGCAGATTGGTGACGATCTTGCCTGGCAGCGAGCCGATATAGGTGCGGCGATGGCCCCGAATTTCTGCTTCATCACGCACACCGCCTAAAGATTGGCGGATAAATTCGCGGCCGGTCGCCTTGGCGATCGACTTGCCGAGGCTGGTCTTGCCGACGCCGGGAGGGCCGACGAGGCAGAGGATCGGCCCCTTCAATTTGTTGGTGCGCGCCTGCACCGCGAGATATTCGACGATCCGGTCCTTGACCTTCTCGAGCGCATAATGGTCCTCGTCGAGCACGCCCTGCGCCTCGGCGATGTCCTTCTTGAGCTTGGATTTTTTGCCCCAGGGGAGGCCGAGCAGCACATCCAGATAGTTGCGCACGACCGTCGCTTCGGCCGACATCGGCGCCATCGTCTTGAGCTTCTTGAGCTCCGACGTCGCCTTGGTGCGTGCTTCCTTGCTCAGCTTGAGCGTCGCGATCTTCTGGGTGAGCTCGGCGACCTCGTCGCCATCGCCCTCGTCGCCCTCGTTGCCGAGCTCGCGCTGGATCGCCTTCAACTGCTCGTTGAGATAATATTCGCGCTGGGTCTTCTCCATCTGGCGCTTGACGCGGCTGCGGATCTTCTTCTCGACCTGCAGCACGACGAGCTCACCCTCCCTGAAGGCGAAGACCATCTCGAGGCGCTTCTTCGGATCGCGCTCGACGAGCAGCGCCTGCTTCTCGGCGACCTTCGCCGCGACGTTCGCCGCCACCGCGTCCGACAGCCGGCCCGCCAGATCGATCTCGC
>JASLBO010000006.1 GCA_030146605.1 Sphingomonas sp.
GTCGTCCAGCGGGGGGTTTCGCACCGCTCGATCGGGGGTATGACGGGCGCGGGCTCCGAGGCGATCGCCCGCGCCAACGCCCTCGCGCCGCCCTTCGTCATCCAGCCCGGGCAACGCCTCAATATCCCCGGCGGCCGCTACCACCTCGTCCGCACCGGCGAGACCGGCATCGCGATCGCCCGCGCTTACGGTGTCGCCTGGTCGCGGATCATCGCCAGCAACGCGCTCGCCGAGCCCTATATCCTGCGCACCGGCCAGCGCCTGCTGGTCCCGAGCCCCCGCCCGGAAAGCATCGAGGAGCGCGCCGCGCGCTTCCACCTCGACATCGACGACATCCTGACCGGCGGCGAGCCCGCGCTCGCGGCCAACGCCCGGCCGGCAAAGCCTACCGCATCCTCCTCCCGCGTGCTGCCGGCGACGACACCCGTAGCTGCGCCCGCCAGCCGCGTCGCTAGCCGGTTCGCCTGGCCGGTCCGGGGCTCGGTGGTGAAGCGCTTCGGCCCCGGCAAGAGCGGCGAGCGCAACGACGGGATCAAGATCGCCGTCCCGCTCGACACCCCCGTCCTCGCCGCCGCCGACGGCGTCGTCGCGTATGTCGGCAGCGACGTGCCCGCCCTGGGCGGCCTCGTCATCGTCAAGCACGGCAACGCCACCACCACCGTCTATGGCCATGCCGGACAATTGCTCGTGCAGCGCGGCCAATCGGTCAAGAAGGGCCAGATGATCGCGCTCTCCGGCAATTCGGGCTTCGCCGACCGGCCCGAGCTCCATTTCGAAATTCGCCAGGGGCGCACGCCGGTCGATCCGGTATCGCGGCTGCCGGCGCGTTGAGCTTCCGTCACTCCGGCGAACGCCGGCGCCCGGAGCCAGGCAGGTCCACGTCCCCGGCCGCGGAGCCCGGCTTTCGCCGGGATGACGATTGTGGCGATGGGGCCATCTGCAAATTCATGCGTTAGACCGCACGAATGCCCGTACGCCCACCCGCCACCCTCAAACGCAAGTCGAGCCTGCCGGTCTGGATCTCGATCACCTGGCGGGTGCTCGCGGTGCTGGCCTTGCTCGCGCTCGCGGTGGGCGTGCACTGGCTCGAGCGCGACGGGCTCAAGGACAGTGCCGACGGGCATGTCAGCTTTCTCGACATCCTCTATTTCACGTCGATCTCGGTGACCACCACCGGCTATGGCGACATCGTGCCGGTCAGCACCTCGGCGCGGATGTTCGACGCGTTCGTGGTCACCCCGATCCGCGTCTTCGTGGTGCTGCTCTTTCTCGGCACCGCCTATAATTTCGTGCTCAAACGCACCTGGGACAAATGGCGTATGGCAGTGATCCAGCGGACCCTTTCGGGTCACATCATCGTGGCCGGCTACGGCACCACCGGCTCCGAGACGGTCGACGAACTGATCGCGCGCGGCACCGATCGCGGGCGCATCGTCGTGATCGACACGCGCGAGGAAAATCTCGCCGCCGCCCGGGAATGCGGCTGCACCGTGCTGCAGGGGGATGCGACGCGCGACCAGATCCTCAACGACGTGCGGATCGAGAGCGCCGAGTCGATGATCGTCTGCGCCGGGCGCGACGACACCTCGATCCTGATCACGCTCACCGCCCGGCATCTGGCGCCGGCGATTCCGATCAGCGTGATCGTCCGCAACGAGGACAACGAATTCCCCGCGCGCGCGGCGGGCGCCACGACCGTGGTCAATCCGGTGAGTTTCGCGGGGCTGCTCCTCGCCGGCTCGTGCAGCGGCCCGCACCTGTCCGATTACCTGACGGACCTCGCCTCGATCCACGGCAAGGTCGAACTCTCCGAGCGCCCGGTGCGCGACGAAGAGGTCGGCCGGCCCCTCGCCGGGATCCAGACCGGGCTCGGCCTGCGCATCTACCGCGACGGCGTCGGCCACGATCACAAGACCCCGGAGGCGCAAGCGCTGATGCCGGGCGACCTGATCGTCGAGATCGTCACCGCCTCCTGAATCCTCCCCCGCCGGGCGGAGGATTGAGGAGGATTGAAGACCGGCATTCGGCTCGGCAGAAGCGGCACATGACCGAACGCCTTCTCCCCATCGCGATGCTCGTCGCGTCGAACGTCTTCATGACCTTCGCCTGGTACGGCCATCTCAGGTTCAAGGCCGTGCCGCTGCTGCTCGTGATCCTCGTCAGCTGGCTGATCGCGCTTCCCGAATATATGCTCGCGGTCCCGGCAAACCGGTGGGGCAGCAATGTCTATTCGCCGGCGCAGCTCAAGGGCCTGCAGGAAGTCATCACCCTCACCGTCTTCGCGGCCTTCTCGATCCTCTATCTCGGCCAGAAGATCACGATGAACCACCTGATCGGCTTCGCCCTGATCGCCGCCGGCGCGTTCTTCCTGTTCCGCGCGCCGATCGCCGCGGCTTAGGGCACGAACCCCTGAACGCGACTGACCGCGATCGCCCAGAGCAGGGCATCGCGCGCCTGCCCATCAGGTGGCCCCTATGCGCGGGCGTAGATCTCGGTGAGATGGCCAAGGCTTTCCGCATGGAGTCGGGCCGCGCATTGACGGCGCTCCGAAAGAGCCCGAAACCATAGCGTGCGGACGGCGACCGGATCCGTAGCATTGGTTCTGGAGGGGCGAATGAGCGGATACGTGGTGACCACCGATAACGGCAACGAATACAGAAACCTGTTCATGGTGAACAACGCCGAGCCGAAGTCGGCATGCGCCGAGATCAATCTGTTCATGGGCATGGACAATGCCGTGGCGCTCGCTCCGATGAGCGATGCGACGATCGCCCATTTCAAAATCTCGGCAGGCAAGCCGTGGCTCTTCACGACTCTCCATTCGCCCACCGGGAAGGTCACCAGCAGCCAGTTGCCATGATGCCCCCCTTGCGCTGGCTGCAACCCTCCGCATTCTCGTCGGGATAACCCGGGCGGCGGAAGGTCCACAAAAGGTCGAAAGCCGGCATGCCTCTGGACGAATCCCGGACCGCTGCTTTTCTCCCGCAACCTGAAAACTGTCGGACCGCTGACCGCTAATGCCCGACACTCCCCCGCCGGAGCTGACGACAAAGCGACCTGTCCGCTTGCGCCCCAATAGCCGACATTGCCAGTCGAGTGCGAAGGTGCGAACCTCTGCTCATGAAGTTGGCGCTTTCACTCGGCCTCTGTGCGATCATGATGACCTTGCCCGGTGCGCAGACCCGCCCGGGCGACGAGCCGCTTCCACCGGGGTTGATGGACGAAATCGAGCGAAAGATTAGCGAATTGCCGTGCATCGGTTCGCTGGCGACGTGGGACCGGCGCTATTCGTATAAGGCATGGATGGACGGGACGGTTTACCATCTCGATACAATGGCAATCCAATTCGTTTTCGCCGAAGCGGGCCGCTTCGAATTTCGATCCGGGCGCCAGTTTATCATCGATCCGCCGATGCCTGGTATCGACGACC
>JASLBO010000011.1 GCA_030146605.1 Sphingomonas sp.
CTCGACGGAGACAGTTGAGATGAAGAAGACCTTGCTCGCGATGATAATCGCCGCAACGGCTCTGGTCCCGCCGGCGGCACTTGCACAAGACCGCGGACGCTGGGGCGGCCGCGAGCGCTCGGGCGGCGGGCAGTCGTCCGAAGTCCGCCAGAATCGCGGCGAATGGCGCCAGCAGACGCCGCAGGCCCGGCCACAGCCGCAGCCGCAGCCGCAGCCGCAGCCGCAAGCGCAACGCCAGTGGAACGGCGGCGGCGAGCGCCAGCGCGGCAACTGGAGCCGTCCGCAGCAGCAACAGGCGCCACAGCAGCAAACGCCGCGCGCTGTGCCGCAGCAATCGCCGCAGCAACGCGAGCAGCAGCGCTGGGGCGGCAGCCGCGGCGATCGCAGCCAGTGGAACAACAATGGCGATCGTTCGCGCTGGACCGGCAGCCGCAGCCAGTGGAACGGCGGCGACCGGCGTCCCGACGCCGGTCAGCAGCAGCAGCAACAGCAACAGCAGGTCGATCGGCAGCGTCAGCAGCAGTTCCGCGGCGATCGCAATCGCTCGAACGGCGATCGCAGCCAGTATGACCGCGGGAACCGCGACTGGAACGATAGCAATCGTGCCCGCGGCTTGAGCGGCGACCGTAATCGGTATGACAACAATCGTAGCCGCGGCTGGAACGGAGACCGCAATCGCTATGACAGCAATCGCGGCCGCTGGAACAATAATTGGCGCAACGATCGCCGCTATGACTGGCGCGGTTATCGCATCGGCAATCGCAACCACTATCGCCTGCCGCGTTATTACGCGCCGAGCGGCTGGGGCTACGGCTATCGCCGCTTCGGGGTCGGATCGATGCTCGACTCGATCCTCTATTCGTCGAGCTACTGGATCAACGATCCGTTTTACTATCGCCTGCCCGAGGTCGATGGGCCCTATCGCTGGGTGCGCTATTACAACGATGCGCTCCTGATCGACATCTATAGCGGCGAAGTGGTCGATACGATCTACGACATCTTCTGGTAAGGAAATCCGCAGCCTTGCTGGAGATGCGGGGCCCGGTGGCAACGCCGGGCCCCTTGCAAATCTTGGCGCGCCGCGCGATTTCGCTGCGGTGAGCAAGAACCAGAATGACGGCCGGGTCTCGGGCGGCCCCTCCCCCGTCCGCGCCCGTATCGGCCGCGAGGTCTCCGCGCGGCTGGAGGCCAGTTCCGCTGTCCGCCGCGCCAAAACCGACGCGGCGCAGATGTACACCTATGCCGATTTCCTCAGCGCCGCCGAGTGCGACACGCTGATCGCGCTGATTGATTCGAATTCGCGCCCGTCCACATTGCTCGCGGTCAGCGACGATCCCGATTACCGCACCAGCCACAGCTCGGATCTCCACCGCTGGTCCGAGGAAATTCTGACGATCGACCGGCGCATCGCCGACTTGCTCGGCATCCCCGAAGAGCATGCCGAGACGCTCCAGGGCCAGCGTTATGCGGTGAACCAGCAGTTCCGCGCCCATTGCGACTATTTCCATGAGTCGAGCGACTATTGGCCCAAGATGAAGGAGACCGGCGGCCAGCGCACCTGGACGGCGATGGCCTATCTCAACGACGTGCCCGAAGGCGGCGCGACCTGGTTTCCGCGGGCCGGCATCCGCTTCAAGCCGAAGCGCGGCCTGCTCGTGGTGTGGAACAACATGACCTCCGACGGCACGCCCAATTACGACACCCTCCACGAGGGCATGCGCGTGCTGGAAGGGACCAAGTACATCGTCACCAAATGGTTCCGGGAGCAACCGTGGATCAAGGATCACATCCAGACCTATGTCGCCGGCGGGATCGAGAACGCGCCGGGAACGGCCTGAGCCGCGGCGGCGCACGAGTCCCGCTCTCGACATCCCCGCTCGCCCCGGCCACACACCCGCAATGTCCGCAGTGCTCAACGTCCATCGCTCGATCCTCGGCCAGCCCTGGCACTGGCGGGGGCTGGCCGCCGATGCGCGCGACCCGAACTTCGCCCCCGACGACATCGTCACCCAATTGCTGCTCACCCGGGGCTGCCCCCGCGACGGCCTCGACGATCACCGCGCGCCGAGCATCCGCGCCTTCATGCCCGATCCGTCGATCTTCCGCGACATGGACAAGGCGGCCGAGCGCATGGCCGATGCAGTCGAGAGCGGCGAGCAAGTCGCGATCTTCGGCGATTATGACGTAGACGGCGCCACTTCGGCGGCGCTGCTGATCCTGTTGCTGCGTGACCTGGGGCTGGAGGCTCGCCCCTACATCCCCGACCGCCTGATGGAAGGCTATGGGCCATCAGGCGAGGCGCTGGTCCGCCTCCACCGCGAAGGCGCGAGCCTGATCGTCACCGTCGATTGCGGCGCGCAGGCGTTCGAGGCGCTGGCGATGGCGAAGGACGCCGGCGCGGACGTGATCGTCTGCGACCATCCCAAATGCGCCGCCGAACTGCCGGTGGCGCACGCAGTGATCAATCCGAACCGGCTCGACGAGACCGAGGGCGCCGCGCACGGCCATCTCGCCGCGGTCGGC
>JASLBO010000014.1 GCA_030146605.1 Sphingomonas sp.
GTCGTGGGTGAGCGAGCGCCACCTCGTCTCGGCAATGTCCAACGCCGGCGGCTTCGGGCTGATAGCGTGCGGCGCGATGAGCCCGGAATTGCTCGACAAGGAAATCGCCGGAACCAAGGCGCTGACCGGCAAGCCGTTCGGCGTGAACCTGATCACGATGCACCCCCAGCTGCTCGAGCTGATCGCCGTCTGCAAACAGCACGAGGTCACGCATGTCGTGCTCGCGGGCGGACTGCCTCCCACCGGAAGCATCGATGCGATCAAGGAATTCGGCGCAAAGCTGATCTGCTTCGCGCCGGCGCTCAGCCTTGCGAAGAAGCTGATCCGTTCGGGCGTCGACGCATTGGTGGTCGAGGGGATGGAAGCCGGCGGGCATATCGGCCCGGTCTCGACCAGCGTGCTCGCACAGGAGATCCTGCCCGAGGTCAGCGAACAGGTCCCGGTATTCGTCGCCGGGGGGATCGGCCGCGGCGAGGCGATCGCCGGCTATCTCGACATGGGTGCGGCGGGCGTCCAGCTCGGCACCCGCTTCGTCTGCGCGACCGAGAGCATCGCACATCCCAACTTCAAAAAGGCGTTCATCCGCGCATCGGCCCGCGACGCGACCGCCAGCGTTCAGATCGATCCGCGCCTGCCGGTGATCCCGGTGCGCGCGCTCAAGAACGCCGCCGGCGAATTGTTCACCGCCAAGCAGCGCGAAGTCGCCCAATTGCTCGACACGGGCAAGGTCGAGATGATGGAAGCCCAGCTCCAGATCGAGCATTATTGGGCGGGCGCTCTGCGCCGCGCGGTGATCGACGGCGATGTCGAGCATGGCAGCGTGATGGCGGGCCAGTCGGTCGGCATGGTCAAGAAGGAAGAGCCCGTCGCCGAGATCATCGCGACGCTGATGGCCGAAGCCGCACACGCGCTGGAGAAGCGCGCGGCCTGACCTGAAATCGTCCCCCGCTGCCCGGGGGAGGATTTATCCGCCTCGCTCAACCTTCTCGATAGAGCTTCCACAGATCAACCACGCCTTGCACGATCGCGACCATCGGAACGACGATGACGGCGATCGCCAATGCCCGGTCCAGGCTCTCCTGCAGGCGCAGCATCTGCACCGCGTCGCCCGAGGTGACGACCACCAGCGGACCCGTCTGATGGAGCGCGGCGGCGATCGCCACGGTTCCGCCGGTCACGAGCACGATCAGCACGGCACGCGCCGACCTCCATCGCGGCCGGACCAGTTCCATCAGGCATTGGACGATCTGCACCCAGACCAAAGCGACCACGGGCCAATAGAGACTCACCCAGACCGGCGCGCCGCGAACGGTCACGCCGGCGTTGTGCGGGATCACCGGCAGCTCGACCGATCCGCTCCACCAGGCGAGGAAGGCGATGCCGAAGGCAATGCCGAAAACCGGCTCCCATGACCGGCGCAGCACTCCGCCACGGACGCGCAGCACCGGAAGATCGGGCAGTTCGTCGGGCTTCCACCGCTCCAGATAGGTGCTGAGCCAGCCGGTCCGCTCGATCACCGCGAAAGCGAGCGTGACGAAGGCCGCGTGGAGAAGCAGCGCCTCGAAAGCCTGGCCCATACCGTGTGCCAGCGCCCGCGCGATATGCTCGTTGCCGACGATCACCCGTCCGCCGATCTGGATCGCCTCGATCAAGCCGACGACCGCCAGCCAGACCCGCAGCGCGAACCAGTAGAATGGAAAGACCTCGGGCCCGATCAATGCGCGCTGATCCCGATATTGTCCGGCGACCGCCAGCGGATGGCCGAACTCCTTGAGCAGCCTGCTGATCTCGTCCTTGCCCAGCGGACGGCCCAGCGCCTCTTCGCGGTCCTCGACCCGTGCCCTGATCAGGTCGCCGAGCTCAGCGATGATGTCGTCGGCCCGGTCGGCGGGCAGGTTCCAGCGGACCGCGCCCAGATAGCGTTCGATGAGGTCCATCACTTGTCCTTTCCGGTGAGCCGCAGGATCGATTCCGAGATCGCATTCCATTCGCCGAGCAAGCGGGCGAGGATCTCGAGCCCGTCGGGCGAGAGCCGGTAGAAGCGCTTGTTGCGCTTCGCCTCCTCACGCCATTCGCTGGTCAGCAGGCCCTGCGCCTCGAGCCGTCGCAGCAGCGGATAGAGCGCGCCCTCGTCGATCGGCAGCCCCGCCTCCTCGAGGCTGGTGCGCAGCGTGTAGCCATAACGCTCCTCGCGCAGCGCGCCGAGCACCGCCAGAACGAGCGAGCCGCGCCGAAGCTCGACGCGCAGCTTTTCGAACAGGTCTTCTTCGATGGGCACTGCGTGGTCTCACATGGTATGCGTCGCACACTGTATGACAAACAGTACGTATAAATGCAAGGCCCCGCGACCGTGATTCTCCCTAGGACTCTAACCTCCTGACTTCTCGCAGCTTTCTATAATGGAGGACCGAGCACGTGACTCACCACGGCGATCGGCGGGGTGGGGTCCATGAAGCTTCTTGCACGAGTCCTGTTGTCGTTCTCCGGTATGGCGCTGATCGCCGCGCCGGCTGCTGCACAGCGTTTCGACGCGCCGCCGGCACCGCCCGAGGGCGCAGCGTCGAACCAGACGATCCCGGTCCGCGATGCGCAAAATCGGTATTCCACCCCCAATCGCGACCTCGATCGCGACGAGGTGAGCTGGCATGTCCGCGCCGCGCTCAACGTCGCCGCGCTCGGCTGCCGCGATGCCGCGGAACTCGAGACGGTCGCCGCCTATAACCGGCTGCTCCGCGCGCAGCGCGAGAGCCTTGCCGCCGCCGATGCCGGGGTGAAGAGCGCCTATCGCACGCGTCACGGCGCGGGCTGGGAGGACGTGCACGACCGCCAGATGACGCGAGTGTACAATTTCTTCGCCCAGCCGCCTGCACAGGAACGCTTCTGCATGGCCGCACGCGAAGTGCTTGCGCGGGCCGAGACCGTGGCACCGGTCGAGTTCGCCGATTTCGCCGCCGAGGCGCTGCCGCGGCTCGAGGCGCCGTTCACCGACTTCTATCGTCAATATGATGCATATCGCGTCGCTTATGCCAGCTGGCAGCGCGGCGATGCGGCGCCGGTAGAGATGGCATCGGCGGAGACCGCACCGCGGCAGCTGGGCTCGCTGGTTCCGTAAGGGCCGCTCTGCCGCCGGGAGAATAGCGCGGGCTGACGCAATCTGTTAGCGCGAGCGAATGGCCCTCACCGCCGCTGCCTCCGCCCGCGAGATCCTGACCCGCCTTCACGACGTGATGGCGAAGCGGCTGCCCGCGCAGTCCAAGCTCAATTCGGTCGTCGAGATCATCGGCACCGCGCTGGATAGCGAGGTCTGCTCGATCTATCTGCTGCGCGAAGGACTGCTCGAGCTGTTCGCCACCCGCGGGCTCGCGCAGGAAGCGGTGCACGTCACCAAGCTGGCGCTCGGCGAGGGGCTGGTCGGCACGATCGCCAAGAATGTCGAGACGCTGAACCTCGACGAGGCGGCGACGCACCCCGACTTCGCCTATCGCCCCGAGACCGGCGAGGACCGGTTCCACAGCTTTGCCGGCGTGCCGGTCATCCGTCGCGAACGCGCGGTGGGCGTGCTCGCGGTCCAGCATGTCGAGCCGCGCCGCTATGCCGATGTCGAGATCGAGGCGCTGCAGACCGTGGCGATGGTGCTCTCCGAGCTGATCGCCAATGCCGATCTGATCGATGCGACGGGCGCCGCCTCGACGCGACCGCAGCCGACCGCGGCGGCCCATTCGCAGGGCTTCAAGCTGGTCGACGGGATGGCGGCGGGCGTCGCGGTGTTCCACCAGCCGCGCATCACCATCGAGCATACCGTCGCCGAAGACGTCGAGGCCGAGCGGCACCGCGTCTATGCCGCGTTCGACAAGATGCGCGACCAGATCGAGCGCATGGCGAGCCAGGCCGAATTCGGCGGCGGCGGTGAGCATGACGAGGTGCTCGCGACCTACAAGATGTTTGCCTATGACGAAGGCTGGAGCCGGCGGATCAACGAGGCGATCGATTCCGGTCTCACCGCCGAAGCGGCGATCGAGCGCGTCCAGCAGCGCACCCGCCAGCGCATGCGCGAGATCGACGATCCGCTGCTGCGCGATCGGATGCACGATCTCGAGGACCTGTCCAACCGGCTGCTGCGCATCGTCTCGGGGCAATTGGGCACCGCCGCGCAGATGGGACTGCGGCACGATTCGATCCTGATCGCGCGCAACCTCGGCCCGGCCGAATTGCTCGAATATGACCGGCGCCGGCTGAAGGGCGTGATCCTCGAGGAAGGCTCGCTCACCGCGCATGTCACGATCGTCGCCCGGGCGATGGGGGTTCCCGTGCTCGGCCGGGTCCGCAACATCCGCCGGCTGATCGCCGAGGGCGACATGCTGCTGCTCGACAGCGGCGAGGAGAGCGTGTTCATTCGCCCCAGCCCCGCGATGCTCGAGGCGTTCGAGGCCAAACTGGCACTGAGCGAGAAGCGCCGCGCCGCCTTTGCGCAATTGCGCGGCGAAATCCCGGTGACCAGCGACGGGCACCGCATCACGGTGATGGTCAATGCCGGGCTGCGCGACGACCTCGCCGCGCTCGACTTGACCGGCGCCGACGGCATCGGGCTGTTCCGCACCGAATTCCAGTTCCTCGTCTCGGCCACCCTGCCCCAGCGCGAGGCGCAAAGGCGGCTCTACAAGGACGTGCTCGAAGCCGCGGGCGAGCGCCCGGTGACCTTCCGCACCGTCGATATCGGCGGCGACAAGGCCCTGCCCTATCTCAACCATGACGCGGACGGCGAGGAAGAGAATCCCGCGATGGGGTGGCGCGCGCTGCGACTGGCGCTCGATCGCGACGGGCTGATGAAGGCGCAGGCACGCGCATTGATCGAGGCGGGGGCAGGCCGCACGCTCAACATCATGTTCCCGATGGTGTCGGAGCCCTGGGAATTCGACGCCGCCCGCGAGCTGTTCGAGGCGCAGCGCGCCTGGCTGGCGGCGCGGGGCAAGAAGATGCCGGCCGAGATCCGCTACGGCGCGATGCTCGAGGTGCCGGCGCTGGCCGAAGTGCTCGACATCCTGCTGCCGCGCATCGATTTCCTATCGATCGGCACCAACGACTTGACCCAGTTCCTGTTCGCCGCCGACCGCGCGCACCCCAAACTGGCACTGCGCTATGATTGGCTGAGCCCGTCGATCCTGCGCTTTCTCAAGCGCGTGGTGGATCAGGCGCAGGCAGCCGGCGTGCCGGTGGCGGTGTGCGGCGAAATGGGCGGGCGGCCGCTGGAGGCGATGGCACTGATCGGGCTCGGGATCGACCGGCTTTCGATCACCCCCGCGGCGGTGGGGCCGATCAAGGCGATGGTGCGCTCGCTCGATCGCGCGGCTCTGATCGAGGCGATGCAGGCGATGCTGGCCGATCCGGGCAGATCGCTGCGCGCCTCGCTGAGCGCATGGGCCGTCGAGCGGTCGGTCGAACTGGCCTGATCTTTCGCCCGATTTCCCGACGGCAGCGTTGACACGCGCATTCTGCTGGGAGACACCCGCGCAAAGGCGGGAGCGCTTCGGGCCGCAACCCTTCTGCCGGAGATAAGAATGGAAGGCGAATCCGCCGACAACGCGACGCTGTTTCCCGCGACTGTGGGCGAGAAACTTCGTGCGGCGCGTGAGGCGCAGAAGCTCGAGCTGAGCGAAGTCGCCAGCCGCACCCGCATCCCGCAGCGCCATCTCGAGGCGATCGAGAACGGCAATTATACCGGCCTGCCTTCGCTCACTTATGCGATGGGCTTCGCCAAATCCTATGCCCGCGCGGTCGGTGCCGACGAGGTCGCGATCGGCCACCAGCTGCGCGAGGAGCTGGGCGACCGGCCTGAGCGCCCCGCCGCCCCGCCGCCTTATGACTTTAACGAGCGTTCGCGCGTACCGTCGAGCGGGATCGCCTGGGTTGGCGCGATCGTCGCGATCCTCGTGCTGATCGGCGTCGGACTCTGGTACGGCACCGACCTGTTCCGCGGCGCCGCGCCCGCCGACGAGCCGGTGGCGATCGAGAACCTCACCGCGGGCAATGCCGCGGCGGCAGCGCCGACGCCCGCGGCGGTCGCCGGTGGGCAAGTAACTTTGGTCGCGATCGACACGGTCTGGCTGCGGGTCAGCGACGCGAACGGCAAGCGGCTGTTCGAGAAGGAAATGGCGACCGGCGAGCGCTATGACGTTCCTGCCGACGCCGATCGTCCGCGCGTCCGGACCGGGCGGCCGGATCGTCTCCAGGTGCTGATCAACGGCTCGAACGTCGCCCCGCTCGGCACCGGCGTCGAGACGATCGAAACCGATGTCAGCGCCACGGCGCTGCAGGCGCGCGGGCAGCCGGGCGGACCCGGAGAAGCCACGGCTGGCAACACGACCGCGACACCTTAAGGCTGGCGACAGGTGCGGCG
>JASLBO010000028.1 GCA_030146605.1 Sphingomonas sp.
TACACCGAGGCGCGGCTGACGCAGGTCGCGATCGACCTGATGGCGGGGCTCGACGAGGATGCGGTCGATTATCGCCCCACTTATAATGGCGAAGAGGAAGAGCCCGAGCTCTTTCCGGGGCTGTTCCCCAATCTGCTCGCCAATGGCGCCGCCGGCATCGCGGTGGGCATGGCGACGTCGATCCCGCCGCACAATGCCGCCGAGTTGATGAACGCCGCGGTGGCGCTGATCGACAATCCGGACGCCAACGTGCTCGATTATGTCAGCGGGCCGGATTTCCCGACCGGCGGCGTGGTCGTCGACAGTCCGGCGGCGATCGCCGAAAGCTATGCTACCGGGCGCGGCAGCTTCCGGGTGCGCGCCAAGATCGAGCGCGTGAGCGAGAAGGGCGGCGGCTGGCACCTCGTCGTCACCGAGATTCCCTATGGCGTCCAGAAGGGCAAGTTGATCGAAGGGATCGCCGAGCTCATCAACGAGAAGAAGCTGCCGATTCTGGGCGACGTGCGCGACGAATCGGCGGAGGACATCCGCATCGTGCTCGAGCCGCGAAGCCGGACGGTCAGCTCGGAGGATTTGATCCACAGCCTGTACCGGCTGTCCGACCTCGAAGTGCGCGTGCCGCTCAACCTCAACGTGCTCGACAAGAACCGCACCCCGCGGGTGATGAGCCTCGGCGAGGCGATCGCCGCCTGGGTCGAGCACCAGTTCGTCGTGCTGCGCCGCCGCTCCGAGCACCGGCTGAACAAGATCGCCGACCGGCTCGAACTGGTCGGCGGCTATATCATCGTGTTCCTCAATCTCGACCGGGTGATCGAGATCATCCGCGGCGAGGACGAGCCCAAGCCGGTAATGATGGCCGAATTCGGACTGACCGACCGCCAGGCCGAGGCGATCCTCAACATGCGGCTGCGCTCGCTGCGCCGGCTCGAGGAGATGGAGCTAAAGCGCGAGCAGGATGCGCTGCTCAAGGAAAAAGGCGAGCTGGAGACCCTGCTGTCCTCCGACGCGCGCCAGCGGACGCGGATGAAGCGCGATCTCGGCAAGATGATCGCGCGCTACGGGCTGGAGACTCCGCTCGGCGCACGGCGCACCCGGATCGAGGAAGCGGGGGCCGCGCGCGAGATCCCGCTCGAGGCGATGATCGAGCGCGAGCCGATCACCGTGATCCTGTCGCAGCGCGGCTGGATCCGGGCGATGCGCGGGCATGTCGAGCTGGCCTCGGCGGAGACGCTGAAGTTCAAGGAAGGCGACGGCCCGCACTTCGCCTTCCACGCGCAGACCACCGACAAATTGCTGCTCGCCGCCGACAATGGCCGCTTCTACACGCTGGGCGGCGACAAATTGCCGGGCGGGCGCGGGTTCGGCGAGCCGGTGCGGCTGATGGTCGACCTGGACGGCGAGCGCCAGATCATCGCATTGCTGCCCGCCAGCACGGCGAGCAAGCTGCTGGTGGCGGCGAGCGACGGGCGCGGCTTCATCGTCAACGCCGCCGACGTGATCGCCGAGACGCGCAAGGGCAAGCAAGTGGTGACGCCGCGCGCCGGCGCGCAGCTCAAGCTCGTGCGGCCGATCCCGGCGGACGACGACGCCGTCGCGGTGATCGGCGACAATCGCAAGATGCTGGTATTTCCGCTGACCGAAGTCGCCGAGCTCGCGCGCGGGCAGGGCGTCCAGCTCCAGCGCTACCGCGATGGCGGGCTCGCGGACGCGCGGACCTTCAAGATGGCCGAGGGGCTGAGCTGGGCGATGGGCGGCGAGACCGGGCGGACGCGCAGCGAGACCGACCTCTCGCCGTGGCGCGCGGCGCGCGGCGCGGCAGGGCGGATGCCGCCGACGGGCTTCCCGCGGGACAACCGGTTCTAGGCGTCGACACGGACCCTAAACTCCCTTGCCCCCTTTCAGGGGGCGAGGGAAGAGACAGGACGTTCTGAGCCGACACTTCCTCGTTGCTTCAGCGGGGTTTAACCATTTGCGACTAACCCGAAGCCAATGGCATTCGGGAAGCTCAGGTCCAGCTCGGCTGCGCTCGCGGAACTCGCGCCGCGAGGATTGGAGACCTGTGCGCCCGATCCGCTCGAGATCGGGCTCATGCTCGACCTGCTGCCGGTGCCCGCGGTTTCGGTCACGCTCGAAGACGGCAAGTTCCATTTTCGCGCGCTCAACCGGCCGTTTCGGATGGCGGGGCTCGGCGCCTCGGCTGCCGAATCGCCGCTGGTCCGGCTGCTCGGCAGCCAGCTTCGCCGCTTCCTCGAATCGGACGAGACTCACCACGAAATCGCGTGGCAGTTCGGCGAGGAAGTCGACTGCCGCTATTTCCGGGTCGCGTTCGCACGCCGCGAATCGCATCGAGGGATGGGGCGGTGCCTCGTCACCCTCGTCGACCAGACCTCCGAGCTGCGCACCGAGCACAGCCTGCGCCGCGAAATGGCGACCGACAGCCTGACCGGGCTTCCGAACCGCGGCGGCTTCAGCGACGCAGTCGAGACGGGGATCGGCCCCGGCGACGGCAGCAACTTCGCGGTACTGGTGGTCGATCTCGA
>JASLBO010000402.1 GCA_030146605.1 Sphingomonas sp.
GCCCAAGCAGAACTCGTCTGGCGGGAAGGGAACCGAAGCGGGGGCGTGCTGTCCAGAGACTGTCCGGCTCCTGCTAGTTCAGCCCCGAGCGGCGCCCGTCCTCGTCATATTTTAGCTCGAGATACCGTCCGAACACCTCGAATTCGTCGACGGGGCGTCGACCGAGTTGCTCGGTTGCACGCCCAAGTTCGGCCTCGATCAGCTGCAGCCCGTTGATCAGGTGGTCATCGGGCGTGCGGCCATCGACACCAGGGGCGTGCCGCGCCGATATGGGAACGGTCCGCCAGCCGTTGATCAGCGTGGGCATTTCCTCCGCGATCAGCTTGCGGACGGCTGCGGCCGCCGGGCTGCGAGGGTCGAGCCGATCAAGGTGCGGAGCCAGAGCGTCGAGCCTGCAGCTCATGGAGTCCGCGAGTTGGGCCGCGGGAAGCGGCAAGCCGCGCCTTTGCGCGGCGAGCCAGACGATCGATTCCTCAGCGAGACGAGGAAGGGGGGCTTGGGCCAAAGCCTCCCTTCCCGAAGCGGGTCGATCGGCGCGCATGAGAACCAACACGGTGAGCAGCATCATCACCGCCGATGCCGCGGCGAAGGCCACGCCAGGCGCGGCGACGGTCGCGAGCAGTGCCCAGGCGAGCAGCGCCGCGATGGCTGCCATGACGAGCCGGAGCATAAGCCGCTTCTGACGTCTCGCTTTCGCCTCGCGTTCGCGGCGTGCCTGCTCGCGACCCTCAGGCGATAGGCGGCGAAGCATCTCCTCCGCGTGGGTAAGTCCGACGTCGGCAAAGCCGGCAGCGATCTTGCGCGCGCGGTAGATCACCGGCTCGCGCGGACTGGCATCGTAGCTCATAGCGACAAGATGGCGTTCCTTCGCAGCGGAATCTAGGTCCCGCGAAGCCCTACGCGGCCGCCAGGACCTGCCAGGTGGGGGGCGAGGGACCTCGGCGGGCGGACGGATGATTGATAGCGTGGGGCCGGTCCTAATCGCCAGGCGACGCCTAGGCGCCACCGCCCCTCAAGCCTGGGTCAGTCGATCGCCTGATAGATCAGGGAGTCAGCGCGTTGCACGCCCCATCGGGACAAGGGCCGCGCAATGTACAGACCGATGCGCCGATCAATCCCAGCAACTCGGACGGGCCATTCGACCAAAGGCGTTTGGCACTTCGTGCCGACGAGCGCCAAAAACTCGTTCCGGGTCTTGAACGGAAGAATCGGTTCTCCTAATTCGCCCGCGCCTGTCGTTCGGAAGAACGCCAGGGACCTCACATTTTCGTTTTGCATCTGGAGGTTATGCATGCATTTCCGCCCCTTGCACGGACGCGCGTGACCACATGCTGCGCGGCGTGGATACGCTTGCGAATGCAGCGAAGGTGACGATGGAACTAAGGCCGCGGTCGGAGCCCGGGAGCAGACCAAAGGTCTTAAGCACGCCGCGCACCATGTTGGAGAGCCGCGTCCTCATGCCAAGGAGTTGGGCTCGCGCGCCGAGAAGGGATCGCGCCTGATGGGCATCCAGCGACTTGACGTGGACAGAGCGGTACCGGCCTGTCCGCACCACCTGCGCCAGCCCTTCCGCATCATTTTGGTCGGTCTTGTTCAACCTCATCTGCAGCGCCCCCTTCACCCGGCGGGCGTCCAAGACGGCAACATGAAGACCAGCGGCGCGCAGTCCATGTACAAGCCAAGGCGTCATCGCACCGGCCTCGACGCCCAACTTCGCGTCAGTGCCTGCGTGCTTGAAGATGAGCTGCGAGATCTGACCAGGGTCCGTCGGGCAGGCTCCCCTCCAAACCCGCCGCCCTTCGGCATCGACCACGCAGATCGCCGTGGTCTTCTGTGACACATCCAAACCCACTGAGGGCGGCATCGAACCTCCGATGGTGCTCACCACGGGCACAGCGCCCGGATCGCGGCACTATCGATAACTCGACTCGCCCGCCGCGATTACCCGAGGTCCACAGACGGCCAGATCCGGCCTCGCGCATCCTGCCTAATCTGCCCGCCCGCAACGCGCCCCAGCCCCCGCCACCGAGTTTGGACCTGGCTTAAGCGAATTCAGCAAGGGCGGGCAACGGTTCGGCGCTGCGTAGCCCCGTTTGATCTCTTTGGGGGTATTTTTGGGGTATCGGGAAGCGACGCTACGCAAATCCGGCTGAGAAAAGTATGAATATTCATGATCTTATATTCAGCGTGTGGATCCCTCCTCCGCTACCATCGACCGGGTCCGGTTGCCGGATCCCGGAGTGGTCGGCGCCCGCGTCAAAAATACCCCCTTTGAAGCGCGAAGCGCTGGTGAGCAGGCGCTGGAGGCGACATGCCTTGCGCTCGAATGTGCGGATCAGCGCGCCGCCGGATCGGAAACCGTGACGGGGAACGGCAGCTCGACTCCCCTCGGGGTCGCAGCTTCCAGGCGGTGCGCCGGAACGAGCGGCCGGCATCCGGGTTGTGACCGTATCCGCCACAAGCGGCGCAACCGAGAGGA
The DNA here is from genome assembly GCA_030146605.1 of Sphingomonas sp. Taxonomy (GTDB): domain Bacteria; phylum Pseudomonadota; class Alphaproteobacteria; order Sphingomonadales; family Sphingomonadaceae; genus Sphingomonas. The sequence goes on from JASLBO010000402.1 coordinate 2,480, forward strand.
AATTTATGGTACAGGCATCAGCGATTTTCGACACCCATGGCGAAGCCGAACGGGCAGTGTCCGAACTGCGGAGCGCAGGGATCAACGATAGCGAGCTTTCGGTCATCGCGCATCATGGCGGCACCACCACCGCTACCGCCGGCGACGGCGAGATCACCGACGAGCACCATCGCAACGTGTTGCGCGGGATCCTCGGCGGCGGCGCACTCGGCGCGGGCCTCGGCATCGCCGCGCTTGCAATTCCCGGCGTGGGTCCGCTGGCGGCGGCCGGCGCCATTGCCGCTTCGGCAGCGCCTGAGGCGATGGCGATCGGCGCCGGCGTCGGCGCGCTGGCGGGGACGTTCAACGAAGTGCTGACCAAGCACGGCGTCGGCGAAGAGGATGCCAATTATTATGGTGACCGGCTCAAGCATGGCGGGGTGGTCGTGACCGTCAGCGCATCGAGCATCGATGCCGAACTGGCGCGCGAGGTGCTCTATCGCAACGGCGGGCACAACGCCTCGCAGGCGCGCGTAGCGACAGCCTAAAACGGACGGCGCCGGGGGACCATGTCACCCGGCGCCAGCCGACCCCGCATGTTGCTATGCGGACAGCTGGACGAACGCGACGAGGCCGACCGGCCGGGTTGATCGCGCCACCTCAGATTTCTCCCATATAGCTCAGGCTTCCATGCCACCGCGGGCCCGAACCGCGAGGAAAAGCGGCTCATCCGCTGCCTCGCGAAGCGCTCCGCAGGCTCTCCCCGTTGCACGCCGGGTGAAACCGGCTAGTTCGGAAGCGATGCAATGAGGTGAAAGGACCGTAGTGGCACGAAGCGCGCGCCCACGAAGCGCTACGATCAAGGACGTCGCGGCAAAGGTCGGCGTGTCTCCGATGACCGTGTCGCGCGTGATAAACGGACAATATGGAGTCGGCGCCGAAACCCGCGCCGCCGTGGAAGATGCCGTACGTGCGCTCGGCTACACGCCCAACGTCGCCGCGCGCAGTCTCGCGACCTCGGCAGAGCCCAAGATCGGCGTGATCTATTCGAATCCCAGCGCGGCGTTCATGAGCGACTTCCTGATCGGCGTTTTCGAGGAGGCGTCCGCGCACGGGGTACGCCTCGTTCTCCTGAAGGGGGAGGGGGGCAAGCCCCCGGCCGAGGCGCAGCTCAGG
>JASLBO010000097.1 GCA_030146605.1 Sphingomonas sp.
GCCGACCGAATAAGGCGGGAAGTTATAGTGCAGCATGAAGTGCTGGTAGCTGAGACCGCCGAGACCATCGATCATCTGCTCGCTGTCACGCGTGCCGAGCGTGCAGGTCGCGATCGTCTGGGTCTCGCCGCGGGTGAACAAGGCCGAGCCGTGCGAGCGCGGGAGGAAGTGGACTTCCGCCTCGATCGGACGAACCGTCCTGGTGTCGCGCCCGTCGATGCGGCGGCCTTCCTTGAGGATGGCGGTGCGGACGATGTCGGCCTCGAGCTTCTTCACCAGTTTGAGGCTGGCAAGATAGGCTTGCGGATCGCTGTCCTTGAGGTCGGCCATGCCGTCGCGCGCCTTGGCACGCGCCTCGTTGATCGCGGTCTGACGGGCCTGCTTGTCGGTCAGCTTGTAGGCGGCGTCGAGATCCTTGCCGATCAGCTTCTTGAGCTTGGCCTTCACTTCGACCTTGTCGTCCTGGACCTTGAGCTCCCACGGCTCCTTGGCAGCCTGCTCGGCGAGCTTGATGATCGCCTGGATCACCTTCTGGCTTTCACGATGCGCGAACATCACGGCGCCGAGCATGACCTCTTCCGAAAGCTCCTTGGCTTCGGATTCGACCATCATCACGGCGTCGTGGGTCGCGGCGACGACGAGGTCGAGCAGCCCGGCATCGACTTGCTCGTCGGTCGGATTGAGGATGTAGTCGGTGCCGTCATAGCCGACGCGCGCCGCGCCGATCGGGCCCATGAAGGGCACGCCCGACAAGGTCATCGCGGCGGAAGCGGCGACCATCGCGAGGATGTCGGGCTCGTTCTCGCCGTCATACGAAAGCACCTGCGCGATGCAGTTGATCTCGTTGTAGAAGCCCTCGGGGAAGAGCGGACGGAGCGGGCGATCGATCAGGCGGGAGATCAGGGTCTCCTTCTCGGTCGCGCCGCGATCGCGCTTGAAGAAGCCGCCCGGGATGCGACCCGCGGCCGAGAACTTCTCCTGATAGTGAACGGTCAGCGGAAAGAAGTCCTGGCCTTCCTTCACATGCTTGGCCGCGGTCACTGCGCACAGCACCACGGTCTCGCCGAGCGTCGCGATCACCGCGCCGTCGGCCTGGCGGGCAACCTTGCCCGTTTCGAGAGTCAGCGTCTTGCCGCCCCACTCGATCGATACAGTCTTCTTGTCGAACATTTTCATTCCTTCACTCCCGCTGCCAGATGCGGCGGGGGCCTATGTCCGGGCTATCCCGGCCCGGGCGGTTCGGGATGGTCTTCATCCCTGCCGGAGCCGCGGGCCGGATCGCCTGCGGCTCGAATGTCAAAAGGGCGCCGCAAGGGCGCCCTTTTCTAAATTACTTGCGAAGGCCGAGCTTCGCGATGATGCCGGTGTAGCGGGCCTCGTCCTTCTTCTTCAGATAGTCGAGGAGGCTGCGGCGCTTGTTGACCATCAGCAGGAGACCGCGGCGCGAGTGATTGTCCTTCGCGTGGGTCTTGAAGTGCTCGGTCAGGTTGGTGATCCGCTCGGTGAGGATCGCAACCTGGACTTCGGGGCTGCCGGTGTCGCCGCTCTCGCGGCCATGCTGCTTGACGAGCGCGTCCTTGCGCTCCTGCGTGATCGACATGTGTCTCTTTCCTACGACATCGCGTTACAGGTTGAAGCCACGGACGACCCGGACGAGTCCGGCCTGAGCCTCCACCAGCGCGACCGGCACATCGTCCAGTGTCGCGAAGTATTGGCCATCGTCGGCGGCGATCCCGGCCAGAACCTGCCCCCTGCGGAGCAGCCCTGCCTGGTCGGGCGTGAGAGAGAGAGCCGGGATGTCGTCCAGCCCCGCCCTCAGCGGCAGGAGTAACTGTTCAAGGGTGCGGGCCTTAGCGGCATCGGCCAAATTGTCCAGCGAAATTGCGGAATCGAGCGTGAACGGGCCCGCCCTGGTGCGGCGGAGCATGGTGACATGCCCGACGGTGCCGAGCGCGAGCGCGATGTCGCGGGCGAGGCTGCGGATATAGGTGCCCTTGGAGACGTGCGCGATGAGCGTGATTTCATCCACACCGTTGGCGGGATAACGAACAAGAGAATGGACCGTCACCGCGCGCTTCGTCAGAAGCACTTCCTGGCCCGCTCGCGCAAGGTCATATGCACGCGCACCGTCCACCTTGAGCGCAGAATAGGCCGGCGGCACCTGCTCGATCGGTCCGGTGAAGCGCGGCAGCACCGACTCGATTTCGGCCTCCGTCGGCCGGATATCGGACACAGCGATCTCACGCCCTTCCAGATCCAGCGTGTCGGTCTGCACCCCGAACCGGATCGTGAAATCATAGACCTTGTCGCTGTCGAGCATCCGCCCGGCCAGCTTGGTCGCCTCGCCGATCGCGATCGGCAGGACGCCGGTCGCCAGCGGGTCCAGCGTGCCGCCATGGCCGACCTTGAACTTGCCATAGCCGCCCTCGCGCAGCGCGCGTTTGACCGCGCTGACGCCCTGCGTCGAGCCGAGCCCGAGGGGCTTGTCGAGAATGAGCCAGCCGTGCACGCGATCAGCCCGGCGCGCCGGTGCGCTGCATGAAGTGCCGGCGGCACAAGGCGACATAGCGCTCATTGCCGCCGATCTGCTTCTGCGCACCTTGCCGCACCGGCTTGCCGAAGGCGTCGACGCGCAGGTTCATCGTCGCCTTGCGGCCGCATTCACAGACCGACTTTATCTCGACGAGCGAATCCGCCAGCGCCAGCAGCTCGGACGATCCTTCGAAGAGCTTGCCCTGAAAATCGGTGCGCAGGCCGTATGCCAGCACCGGGACATCATCCTCGTCGCAGAGCGCGGCGAGCTGGCGTACCTGTGCCGCGGACAGGAACTGCGCTTCGTCGACCAGCACGCAGGCGAGCGGCGCCTCGAAATGCGCGTCCTGCGCGATCTGCTGAAGATCGGTATGCATCTCGAACGGGATCGCGGCGGCGCTGATGCCGAGCCGCGAATCGATCACGCCCTTGCCGCCGCGATCGTGCACCCCGGCAGTGAACAGCAAGGTCCGCATGCCGCGTTCGCGATAGTTGAAATCGGCCTGGAGCAAGGTGGTCGATTTGCCCGCGTTCATCGAGGCATAATAGAAATAGAGCTTGGCCATATCCCGCGCTAGCGCAGCTCAGAGCGTCGCGTAAGGGCCGTCGGCGGGGAGCGGGGCGCGGCCATGCCGGACGCGGATCGAAGCGGGGTCGATCGTGCCTTGCCGCGAATCCCCGATCACCCAGACCGGCCGCCAATTGCCCAGCCCGCCACACGCCTCGCGCCGGGCGTAAACAAGCAAGGCGATCCGGCGACCGTCGCGACTCCAGCGGATGCCAGAGACGGCGACATCCTCCGCTCCGAGGCAGGGCCGACGCGCCCGCAACGCTTCGCGCGCCGCCGCAACGAGGCTTTGGCTTTCGACGACGTGGCCGTCGTCGCGTGTCGCGAACAGGCGGAACCGTTCGGTCTGCCCCACAGCCTGCTGGTTCGCGTAAAAGCGATGCTCGACCGGCGACCAGAACAGCGTGAACGGCGCGCCCGAATCGAGCGCGGCAAGATCCGCGAGCGATTCGCCGCTGCCGCCGCGGACGAGACCGACGCCGGTTCCGATGCCGGGATTCTTGACGACGTAATAGCGTCGATCGAACGAAGGCGCCTGACCCCGGCAGAGCGGGAGAAAGCGATAGCCGCCGTGGCTCACGCGCCGCTCGCCGCCGCATTGCGATGCGTCACCCGGTGCGGCGCGACTTGCCGTCGCGCTTTGCCCGTCACCGCGCTGCATCAGGCCCAGACCCGGGAGGAACGGTCGCCAGCCGAGCGCAGTGAACATTATCCCGGCGACAATTGCCGAAGACAGCGCCAGCGCGACGAGATTGGGCCGCCGCGCCATGTGCCCTCAGTCTTGCCCGCCCTCGCCCGCGAGATCCTGCGCCACCTTGGGAGCGCGCAGAAGCTGCTCGATATGGCTGCCCTCGTCGAAGCTCTCGTCGGCGACGAATTTGAGCTTGGCGGCGTATTTCATCTTCACCCGCGACGCGACTTCGCGCTGGAGATAGGCCGTGTTGGTCCTGAGCGCCTTCAGCACCGCTTCCTCGTCCTTGCCGAGCAGCGGCTTCACGAAGACAGTGGCGTGCCGCAAATCGGGGGACATGCGCACTTCGGTGACCGAGACCATGTGGCTGGCCAGCGTATCGTCATGGACGTCGCCGCGCTGGAGGATCTCCGAGAGGATATGGCGCACCTGCTCGCCCACGCGGAGCAGGCGAACGGTACGGTCTTCGGTCTGGCTATGCTTCATATTCTGGTTCAGTCCCGACGCGCCATCGCGCCTTCCATGACGCGGCCCATAAAAGTGCCGCGGGCGACCAGAGTGCCGCCTTCGTCGAACAATTCGGCCTCGGTGACGGCGATCGTCTTGCCGAGGCTGACTACTCTGCCCTTCCCCGTGAAACGCCCCGGCAACGCCGGCTTCAGGCAAACGACGTGGAAGTCGATCGTCGGCGCATAGACCGCGCCTTCGGTAGCCGAATACAGCGCCGGCCCCTGTGTGTCGTCGAGCATCGCGGCAAGGAAGCCGCCCTGCACCGTGCCTGCGGGATTCAGGAAGCGGTCATCGATCGCGAAACCGATCTCGATCGTCTTCGCGGCCGTGTCGATCGCCTTCACTTCCCAGCCGAGCAGACGCGCCGAGGAGGGCACAGGGAAATTGTCGAAGATCGAATTCAACTCCCTCTCCCCTTCAGGGGAGAGGGTCGGGGAGAGGGGCAAGTGGGATGCGCCATCGATAGCCCCCTCTCCCCGACCCTCTCCCCGCAAGCGGAGAGAGGCAGACGGTTACAGCGTGCGTTCGCGCATCTCGACTTCGAAGGTTTCGAGGAAGTCGCCCGCCTTGATGTCCACGAAGTTCTGCGTGAAGGTCACGCCGCATTCGAGGCCGGCGCGCACTTCGGGGACATCGTCCTTGAAGCGGCGGAGCGAGGCGATCTCGCCCTGATAGATGATGACGTCGTCGCGCGTGATGCGTGCCTTGAGCGCCTTGCGGATCGCGCCTTCTACCACCAGCAGACCGGCCGCCTTGCCGTGCTTGCCCGCCGAGAAGACCTCGCGGATTTCGGCGCGGCCAACCACGGTCTCGAACGCTTCCGGCCCGAGCTGGCCGGCCATGCCGGCGCGAATCTCGTCGGTGAGCTCGTAGATCACGTCATAATATTTGAACGCGACCTTCTGGCGATCGGCGATCTCGCGCGCCTTGGCGTTCGGACGGACGTTGAAGCCGATGATCGGCGCACCGCTGGCACCCGCCAGCGTGACGTCGCTCTCGGTGATGCCGCCCACGCCGGCATGCAGCACGCGAGCCCGGATGTCTTCGGTCGAGATCTTGTTGATCGCGGCGACGATCGCCTCGACCGTACCCTGGGTATCGGCCTTGACCACCAGCGGATATTCCATCGCCTGCTTTTCCTTGAGCGCTGAGAACATGCTCTCAAGGCTCGCGGGAGCGTTGGTGGTCCGCTTGTTCTGGATGACGCTGGCGCGATATTCCGCGACTTCGCGGGCGCGCGCCTCGTTCTCGACGACCTGCAGCGGATCGCCGGCCATCGGGACACCCGACAGGCCGAGGATCTCGACCGGCATTGCCGGGCCGGCTTCCTTGATCTGGCGGCCCTTGTCATCGACCAGTGCGCGGATCTTGCCGCTCTCGGCGCCGACGACGAAGACGTCGCCGACCCTGAGCGTGCCGCGGTTGACGAGCACGGTGGCAACCGGTCCGCGGCCCTTGTCGAGCTTGGCCTCGATCACGGTGCCTTCGGCCTCGCGATCGGGGTTGGCGCGCAGCTCGAGCAATTCGGCCTGGAGCTGGATCTTCTCGATAAGCGCGTCGAGCCCGGTCTTCTTGAGCGCCGACACTTCGACGTCCTGGACTTCGCCGCCCATCTCCTCGACCATCACTTCGTGCTCGAGCAGACGCTGGCGCACGCGCTGCGGATTGGCGCTGTCGAGGTCGACCTTGTTGATCGCTACGATCATCGGCACGCCGGCCGCCTTGGTGTGATTGATAGCCTCGATCGTCTGCGGCATCAGCCCGTCATTCGCCGCCACCACCAGCACGACGATGTCGGTGACATTGGCGCCGCGCGCGCGCATTTCGCTGAACGCTTCGTGGCCCGGCGTATCGAGGAAGGTGATCTTCGACTTGTCCTTCAGGGTGACCTGATAGGCGCCGATATGCTGGGTGATGCCGCCGGCCTCGCCGCGGACCACGTCGGTGCCGCGCAGCGCATCGAGCAAAGAGGTCTTGCCGTGATCGACATGGCCCATGATCGTGACGACGGGGGCACGCGGCTGAAGCGTATCCTCGGCATCCTCGATCGTATCGGCCGCGAGATCGACATCGGCATCCGAGACGCGGACGATATTGTGGCCGAACTCGGTGACGAGCAATTCGGCGGTGTCCTGGTCGATCGTCTGCGTCATCGTCACGGGCGAGCCCATCTTGAACAGCGTCTTGACGAGGTCGGCTCCCTTTTCAGCCATACGATTGGCGAGCTCCTGGACGGTGATCGCCTCGGGGACGACGACATCGCGGACCTGCTTGGCCTGCGGCTCGCGCGAACCGCCATAGGAGCGGCGATGCTCCTTCTCACGCGCACGCTTGAGCGCGGCCAGCGAACGGGCCCGCGCCCCATCATCGCCGCCAAGGGCGCGTGTGACGGTGAGCTTGCCTGCCTGGCGGCGGTCGTCGCCCTTGCGGTCGCGCTGCTGCGGGCGCGCCGGCTCGGCCGGACGCCGCGGCGCGAGACCGCCGGTGGCCGGAGCGGTACGCGGTGCAGCCGGGCCCGCCGATGCGGCAGCGGCAGGACGTTCCTGCGCCGGGGCCGGGGCCTGCGGCTGTGCCTCGGGCTTGGGTTGCGGCCGGGGGATTTCAGGGCGCTGCACCGGCGTGAAGATACGCGGTGCGGGCCGGCTCGGATCGAGCTGGATCGCAACGGGCTTGGGCGGCGGAGCCGGGGCGGGCGTCGGTGCTGGGGCCGCGACCGGGGCAGGCGCGGGTGTCGCAGCCTCCGGAGCCGGCGCTGGTGCTGCCACGGGCTCGGGCGCAGCTTCGACCTTTGGCGCACTTGCGGCTTCGGCCTCGGCGCGGGCGCGCTCTTCGGCACGGCGGGCTTCGGCCTCGATGGCCTCGGCACGCTCACGCTCCTCGCGGCGACGCGCCTCCTCGAGCGCCTGCATGCGCTGGTCCTCGGCTTCGCGCAGCATGCGGGACTGGCGCTCCTGCGCCGACTCGTTCGAGACGGGCGGGCGCGGGGCGGGCGCGACCGGAGCCGGTGCCTGCGGCGCGGGGGCCGCGGCGACGGGTTCAGGCGCAGCGGCCTGCTCTTCCTGCGGCGCACCCTGCGGCCCGAGGACGCGGCGGCGCTTTACTTCCACTACCACCGTATTGGAGCGGCCGTGGCTGAAGCTCTGCTTCACCTTGCCCGTCTCGACCGTGCGCTTCAGCCCCAGCGGCGCGCGCATGCCCAGTTTCGGCTTTTCGTTTTCCGTATCGCTCATGCGGCTGCTCAAAGTCCTTCAGTCGAGTTCGTCGTGTTCTGCGACCCGCCCGGCGGGAACGCCGATGCGCCCTGCGAGCCTGTTTCGCAAGGGCGGGAAGCGGGGTCGGGTCCGATAAAGTGCAGCCAGCGGTCGAGCGCTTCGCTCACCCGCCTGGCTGCCTTGGGATCTGTCAGGCCGGCATGTACCACATTTTCACGGCCAAGCGCCAAGGACAATATGGTGCGCGGGAGGGGCAATGTTAACCCCTTGCGTCCGCTTCCTTCCATGTCCGAGCCGACGCGCCATGCCTGGGCAAGCTTGCCGGCGCCATCCTGACCCGCATCCGAGGCGTGAAGCAGCAGGTGCAATTTGCCCGAGCGCGCGGCCTTGTCGAGCCGCTCGCCGCCGATGACGACATTGCCCGCCTTGGATTCGAGCCCGAGCCGATCGAGCAGATTGCGCAGCAGCTGCGCCTCGATTCGCGCGCCGAGATCGTCGGGGATGCGCAGATCCTGCGTCTTGAACGCGCGCGATAGCGCACCCCGCAGCTTGCCCTTGGCTTGCGCCTTTTCGAGGTCGGCGCGCGGCACCGCGATCCACGCGCCGCGACCGGGGGCCTTGGCGCGGATGTCAGGCAGCACTTCGCCGTCGGGGGAAAGCGCGAGCCGGACGAGCCCGTCACGCGGCGATTCCTCGCGCGACAGGATGCAGGTGCGTGCAGGCGCGTTCC
>JASLBO010000136.1 GCA_030146605.1 Sphingomonas sp.
CGCAGGAACATCCGCGTGCGCATCTCCCAGCGCACCACGTTGGCCCATTGGTTGATCAGCACCGGCAAGTCGCGCCACGACTGGATCCAGCGCGAGAAGGCGGCGCCGATCACCGTCTCCGAAGTCGGCCGCACGACGAGCGGCTCTTCCAGCTTCGCCTCCGGATCCGGGACGAGCCTGCCGTCCTTCTGGATCAGCCGGTGATGGGTGACGACCGCCATCTCCTTGGCGAAGCCGTCGACATGCTCGGCCTCCTTCTCGAAATAGGAGAGCGGGATGAACAAGGGGAAATAGCAATTCTCGTGGCCGGTCGCCTTGATGCGATCGTCGAGCAGCCGCTGGATGCGCTCCCAGATGCCATAGCCCCATGGCCGGATGACCATGCACCCGCGCACGCCGCTCTCCTCGGCCAGATCGGCCTCCGAGATGACGGCTTGATACCAGGCAGCGAAATCCTTTTCGCGGGTGACGTTGAGAGCGTGCTTGATCATGGCCGTGCCTCTAGGCCGCGTGCTCGATGCCCGCAATGGCGGCAGCGCGGGCGAGGCGTTTGAATTGACACGGTTGACACGCTTGACACCGTCCGCGGTTGACACGCTTGACACCGTCCACGGTTGACACGCTTGACACCGTCCACGGTTGACACGCTTGACACCGTCCGCGGTTGACACCGTCCACGGTTGACACGACCCTTCATCGACACGGGTGACACCCTTCGGCCGTGTCAGCAGACCGATCGCGTGAAGGAAAGGCCGCTTGCTTGCCCATCCGCGAGCATCTTCCAGAACAAATCCTACATTTCCAGCTGTTTTCTGACTGTCCCGCATCGGGCTGGGATCGCGGTCTGATTTCCCTTCTTATTCAGGGGCCAGAGTGAGCCAGCTTGCCAAAGCGGTCACTTGATTGGCAATCAGTGACGTCTACCGACACCATAAGCGGTCCTTAGGGTTGTGCGGCGCAGGACCGCCGCCTAACCGGACCGCGTGGCACCCGCGCGAACCGATAGCGTCTTCAAAGGCTTGGCTTTGCGTCTTATCGCGATCCTGTGCCTGTCGACGATGTCGGCGCTGATCAAGCTTGCCGAGACGCGCGGTGCGACCTTGGTCGAAACGATGTTCCACCGCCAGCTCTGGGCGGTGCCGATCGTCACTGCGTGGATCATGATGGGCCCCGGCCTCGGCTCGATCCGGACGAAACGCTTCGGCGCGCATGTGACGCGGACAGCGATCGGGCTCACCGGCATGGTCTTCACGTTCGGCGCGGTGCTGCTGCTGCCGCTGGCCGAAGCGACGACGCTCCAGTTCACCGTGCCGATCTTCGCGACGGTGCTGGGGGCGTTGGTGCTGCGCGAGAAGACCGGCTGGCATCGCTGGGGCGCGGTGGTGATCGGGTTCGCGGGCGTACTCGTCGTTGCCCAGCCGGGCAGCGGACAGTTTCCGCTGTTCGGAGCGATCGTCGGGCTGCTCGCCGCGCTCTTTGTCGCGATCGTCGCGATCACATTGCGCCAGATCGGCAAGACCGAGAGCGCCGGCACCACCGTTTTCTGGTTCTCGGTGCTGTCGCTGCCGCCCCTCGGCCTGGCCTATGCCTTCCGGCTCCAGGCACATGATTGGGCGACCTGGGCGAATCTGGTGGCGATCGGGCTGGTCGGCGGCGTCGCGCAACTCGCGCTGACCGCCTCGGTCCGCTTCGCGCCGGTCTCGACGGTGATCCCGATGGACTATTCGAGCCTGATCTGGGGAACCTTCTTCGGCTGGCTGATCTTCGGCGCGTGGCCGACGCCGTGGACGTGGCTCGGCGCGCCGATCATCATCGCCAGCGGCCTCTACATCGTCTGGCGCGAACGCGTGCTCCACCTGCGCAACACCGAAGCGGTTAGCGAGGCGGCGGCTTCCTGACTCGTTTTCAGAACGCCGGGATGACACTGGGTTGAGCGTCGTGCTTACGTTCGCCGAAAGACCAAGGTAAGATTGTTGGCCGGCATCGCGACGATACGCTGAAGCGCCAGCCCGCACGCCGCGGCGGCAGCGGAGACGTCCTCGACATGCCGCAAGCCCCACCGCGAATCGCGCGCCTTGAGCGACACGTCGAACGCCTCGTTCGATTCGGCAGTGGGCACGTCGCGCTGGCGATAAGGCCCGTAGAGGATCAACGGCGCGCGCGGTGCGAGCAGCCTTCCCGCGCCCGCCATTAGCCCCAAAGTGGCTTCCCACGGGCTGATATGGACCATGTTGACGCACAGGATCGCATCGGCAGCGGCGATCGGCCAAATCTCCGCCGCTGCGTCGAGCGCGAGCGGCGGCAGGACGTTGGGCAAGCCGGCGCACCAGTCGGCGATCGATGCGCGCGCGGCTTCCTCGGGGTCGCTCGGCTGCCACTGCAATGCCGGCAGGCGCTCGGCGAAGAACGCGCAATGTTCGCCGCTGCCGCTCGCGATTTCGAGCACCAGTCCGCTGGTCGGCAGTTCGGCCCCGAGCACCGCCGCAATCGCTTCGCGGTTGCGCGCGGTCGCAGGCGCGTGGCGGCGGGCGCTCATTTCGGGCGCACCGCCGAGGGGCTTACTTCTTGCCCTTGCGCGCGGGGTAGCGGCTTTCGCTGCCCTTGCTCGGGAGCATGAACGATGCGGCCAGCTTCTCCTTGGCGGCCCTGGCTGCTTCGGCCTTGTCGGCTGCCTTGGCTGCGGCCTGCTCCTCGGCGACGCGCTTCGCCTCCAGCCGCGCCGCTTCGGCGTCGAGCTTGGCCTTCTCGATCGCTGCCTTCTCGGCCTCGATCGCCGCCAGCTTCGCCGCACGCTCGTCTTCGACCGCCTTCTCGCGGGCAAGGCGCGCCGCCTTGCGCTCGGCCAGCTCGGCCTCGCTCAGCTTGGGGGCAGCCTTGAGCTTTTCGAGCAGCGCCTTCTTGGCATCGGCCGAGCGTCCGGCGCGGTCGCTGAAAGTATCGTTGTACGTCATTCGGTATTCTAGCTCCTGAGCGACACTTCCGCCGCCTGCGCCCGTTCGGGCTCCTTGTAGACCAACACCGGCTTGCGCGCGGCGAGTGTCTCGTCGAGTCGCCGCCGCGGTGCGAAATGCGGCGCAGTCTTGATCGCGAGATCGCCGCCTTTAGCCTTTTCGGCCACGGAACGGAAGGCGTGGATGAATTGATCGAGCGTAGCTTTGCTTTCGGTCTCGGTAGGCTCGACCAGCATGGCCCCATGCACCACCAGCGGGAAATAGACCGTCATCGGGTGGAAGCCCTCGTCGATCAGCCCCTTGGCGATGTCGATCGTCGAAAAGCCCTCGGGCAATCCCTTATCCGAGAAGATCGCCTCGTGCATGCACGGCCCCGATTTGGCGAAGGGCGCGTCGAGCACATCTTCCATCGAACGCAGGATGTAGTTCGCGTTGAGCACCGAGTCCTCGGCGACCTGGCGCAGGCCATCGGCGCCGTGGGACAGGATGTACGTGAGTGCGCGCGTAAACATGCCCATCTGGCCGTGGAAGGCGACCATGCGGCCGAAGCTCGACGCGTGATGCTCGCCCGCGGTCTCTTCCTCTACCAATGCGAAATGATCGCCCTGTTTTTCGACGAATGGTAACGGCGCATAGGGAGTCAGCGCCTCCGAGAATACAACCGGCCCCGAGCCCGGCCCGCCACCGCCATGCGGAGTCGAGAAGGTCTTGTGCAGATTGATGTGCATCGCGTCGATGCCGAGATCGCCCGGGCGCACCCGGCCGACGATCGCGTTGAAATTGGCGCCGTCGCAATAGACGAAGCCGCCCGCGGCGTGCACCGCATCCGAGATCGCCCGCATGTCGGGCTCGAACAGGCCGCAGGTATTGGGGTTGGTGATCATCACCCCCGCCACGTCGGGCCCGAGTCGTGCCTTCAACGCCTCGAGGTTCACCCGGCCCGCCTCGGTCGCGGGGATGTCCTCGACCGAGAAGCCGGCAAAGGCCGCAGTCGCCGGGTTGGTGCCGTGCGCGCTCTCGGGCACCAGCATCACCTTGCGCGCCTGCTCGCCGCGCGCATCGAGCGCCGCGCGGATCGCGAGCACGCCGCAAAGCTCGCCATGCGCGCCGGCCTTGGGGCTCATCGCCACCGAATGCATCCCGGTCAGCGTCACCAGCCAATGCGCGAGCTGGTGGATCACCTCGAACGCGCCCTGGCAGGCATCGACCGGAGTCAGCGGGTGGAGATCGGCGAAGCCGGGCAGCCGTGCCATTCGCTCGTTGAGCCGCGGATTGTGCTTCATCGTGCACGAGCCGAGCGGGAACAGCCCAAGGTCGATCGCATAATTCTGGCGGCTGAGGCGGGTGTAATGCCGCACCGCCTCGGGCTCGGACAGGCCGGGAAGGCCGATCGTCTTCGTGCGTTCGAGGCCGGCGAGGCGCGATTTGCCCGCGGGCGCTTCGGCGAAGTCGACGCCGGTCGTTTCGGTCGATCCGATCTCGAAGATCAGCGGCTCTTCG
>JASLBO010000167.1 GCA_030146605.1 Sphingomonas sp.
GGGTTGCACGGGGCTTATGGTCGGCATGCCCGGCTATCGGCGGACCTTGGGTTTGACTATCAGCTGTTGGTTCTGATGGTCCGGGCACTCCCGACTGGCAATGGCCGGGGGTGGTTTGGGGGGTGGGGGGCGGAGCCCGCATCGCCCCCCTCCTTCAAGTTCACGAGAATGCGGAAAGGAGGAGCCCAAAACGGCAAACGCCCGGACCGTTTCCGATCCGGGCGCCTGCGTGACGATCGCTCGTCAGCCCCCTTGTCAGGCTCTGCCCACACGCCCGTACTTGCCTACGAGCGGGGCGAAGCCCTCCCCGAACCACGGCCATTTGCTGCCTGCGTTTCGACAGGGTTTTGCTACGTCGGCGGATCGCATTTGTCACCGGGTTTACAAAGGTTAGAGACCGATTGATCGCACCCTGTGGTGAATCGGCAACATAGCGGACACACGCCCCACCACCGCCGCGCATTGCCAGCCGAGCCCCGCATGGCCTAGAGCGGCGCGAAGCACTCACCTCAGGGCCTTGCCGACCGCATGCTACTATCTCGCTACGAGCGGATGATCGCCCGCCGTTATCTTTTGCCCGGCCGCAGCGAGGCGTTCATCGCCGTCGTCGCGGGATTCAGCCTGGTCGCGGTGATGCTCGGCGTCGCCGCTTTGATCGTCGTGATGAGCGTGATGAACGGTTTCCGCGCCGAGCTGTTTGACAAGATCACCGGCCTGAACGGCCATGCCGTCGTCCAGGGCAATGCCGGCCAGCTGCGCGACTGGCGCGAGATCGTCGCGGCGGCGAAAGCCACGCCAGGCGTGATCAGCGCCACCCCGCTGATCGAGCAGCCGCTGTTCGTTACCTTCAACGGCCGCGTCGAACCGGGCATGATCCGCGGAATGCGCGTCGAGGACATACGGACGAACCCGGCGCTCAAGGGGAAGGAAGTGATCGGATCGCTCGCCCGCTTGCGCCCGGGCGGCGAGCAGGTCGCGATCGGCTCGCGGCTCGCCCAGTCGCTCGGCGCCACCGTGGGCAGCAAGATCACCGTTACCAATCCGGCGGGCGCCGCAACCCCGATGGGCACGATGTTCCGCTCGGTCAGCTACACGGTGGAGGCGATCTTCGAAGTCGGCGTCTATGATTTCGACAAGATATTCATCGTCATGCCGATCGAGGACGCGCAGACCCTGCTGCTGCTCGGCGACGCGGTGAGCATGGTCGAGATGGACACCAATGCTCCCGACAACGTCCAGCAGATCGTCGCGCCGCTGGTCGACAAGGTCGGGCGGAGCGGCCAGATCGTCGACTGGCGGCAGATGAACCGCGAGCTGTTCGAGGCGCTTCAGGTCGATCGGGTGGTCTCGTTCACCGTGCTGTCGATCATCCTCGTCGTCGCCTCGTTCAACATCGTCTCCTCGCTGATCATGCTGGTCCGCTCCAAGACCCGCGACATCGCCGTGCTGCGGACGATGGGCGCGACGCGCGGCGGGCTGATGCGGATCTTCGTCACCGTCGGCACCACGATCGGCGCGCTCGGCGTCGCGGCGGGCGGGGTGCTCGGCTTCCTGTTCATCACCTTCCGCGCGCAGGTGGTCCAGTTCATCGGGCTGGTCACCGGCCAGCAGGTCTGGGACCCGTCGATGCGCTTCCTGACCGAATTGCCCGCAAAGACCGATCCCTTCGAGACGATCGGGATCTGCGTGATGGCCCTGCTCTTCGCCTTCCTCGCCACGCTCTATCCGGCGTGGAAGGCGGCGAGCACCGATCCGGTCCAGGTGCTGCGTTATGAGTGAGCCCATCCTCCAGACGCGCGGCCTCAAGCGCAGCTTCAAGCAAGGCGAAGCGGTGATCGAGGTGCTGCGCGGCGTCGATCTCGACGTCCTGCCCGGCGAGATCGTCGCCTTGCTGGGGCCCTCGGGCTCGGGCAAGTCGACTTTGCTCCAGGCCGTCGGGCTGCTCGAGGGCGGCTTCGAGGGCTCGATCCGTGTCGCCGGCAAGGAAGCCGCGCAGCTGCCTTCGGGCGGGCGCACCGAGGTCCGCCGCAACAGCCTCGGCTTCGTCTATCAGTTCCACCATCTGCTCCCCGATTTCAGTGCGATCGAAAATGTCGTGCTGCCGCTCATGATCCACGGCGCCACGCGCGCCGATGCCGATACGCGGGCGGGGGAATTGCTCTCGGCGCTGGGGCTGGCGCAGCGCCTGACGCATCGGCCCAACCAGCTCTCGGGCGGCGAGCAGCAGCGCGTCGCCGTCGCCCGCGCGCTCGCCAACCGTCCGGCTCTGGTGCTGGCCGACGAGCCCACCGGCAATCTCGACGAAGCCACCGCCGACCGCGTCTTCGCCGAATTCGTCAATCTTGTCCGCGGCGAAGGCTCGGCCGCGCTGGTCGCGACGCACAACGAGCGCCTCGCCGAGCGGATGGACCGCGTGGTGCGGCTCCACGAGGGCCGCCTGGGATGAGCGTCTGGCGTGCGACGCCGACCCTCGCCGGGCGTCATGTCGCGCTGCGCCCGATGGTCCGCGAGGATCGCGATGCGTTGCTCGACGCCTTCGAAGGCCTCCATGCGCTGTTCCACACCACCGTGCCCGATGCCGGCACGTTCGAGGCCTGGTATGACCGGGTGATGTTCGATGCGGCGGCGGGGCGCAACATGCCCTTCACCGTTCTCGATGCCGGCGGCCGAATCTCGGGCGTGACGCGTTTCCTGCGGATGAGCGAGCCCCATCGCCGGGTCGAGATCGGCGGCACGCTCTACGCGCCCCGCGTCCAGCGCACCGGGCTCAACACCGAAGCCAAATATATGCTGCTCGGCCACGCCTTCGATGCGCTGGGCGCGAATTGCGTCCAGATCCGCACCGATTTCCTCAACCTCGCGTCGCGCCGCGCGATCGAGCGGCTGGGCGCGCGGCTCGACGGCGTGCTGCGCGGCCATCTGATCCTCAAGGGCCATTTGCGCGACAGCGCGGTCTATTCGCTCCTCGCGCATGAATGGCCGGGGGTGCGTCGCAATCTCGAATTGCTGATGGCCCGCTACGATGGAGACGCCGCATGACCGTGCTCACCGAAATTCTCGTCCGCAGGCCCGGCGGCGAGGAGACGACGCTCGCCGATCATGCCGGCGAAGTGCTGCTGATCGTCAACACCGCGTCGAAATGCGGCTTCACGCCGCAATATGCCGATCTCGAGGCGTTGCAGCGCCAGTATGCTGACCGCGGCTTTTCGGTACTGGGCTTCCCGTGCAACCAGTTCGGCGGGCAAGAGCCCGGCGATGCGGCGGAGATCGCCAATTTCTGCTCGCTCACCTATGACGTGACCTTCCCGGTCTACGCCAAGGTCGACGTCAACGGCGCCGACGCCGCGCCCCTGTTCGAGCACCTCAAGCGCGAGGCGCCCGGGCTGCTCGGCTCGAAGGCGATCAAGTGGAACTTCACCAAGTTCCTCGTCGATCGGGCGGGCAAGGTGGTCGATCGCTATGCCCCGACGACCTCGCCCAAGGACATCGCCGGCGATATCGAGAAGCTTCTCTGATTGCCTCCCTCCTGCAAGGGAGGGGAACTTAAAAGCTCAATGCGCCCGCGGTCCGGGCAGGCAGATCACATATTGCGCCTTCTTCTCGGCTCCAGCCTTCTCGCTCTCGTCGCCCGCGACGAGCTTGCCGAGCCTGGTGAGCACCGAGACCATCGACGTCGCGCCGGTCAGCGGCCGTCCGCGCGGATCGCGGCGTGGGGCGGGGCGGGCGTTGCGGGCCTCGCGGCGTGGCGGCGGGGCGAGGCGATGCATGCGCTGGGCCACCGACGAAGCATCGCCGACCCGGCCGAATTCGCGCCAGACCACGCGGAAACCGGCGGGAACCTGCGCCCATTCGCCCTCGTCGCTGCGGATCATGTCGCAGCCGCAGCGGTGGCAGATGCTGAATTCCAGCCCCTGATTGTGGTGACGCTTGGCCGAAGGCACGTGGTTCATCACCGAGCAGAGGATGGTCATCGCGAGCTTACTCCGGTTACCGGATCGCGCCGCTGGTCCCGGTCGGGTGCGCCGCGATCAAAAGTTGATCTTCGTTAACCACGGTTTGCCCAACGGGCGGGTGAGTCGCCATTAAGGTCGGTCCCGATAAGCGACTTCCACCAACGGGCTTGTACGGATGCGTCAGGTAAGGTCCCGGAAAGCTGTGGACAGGCCGGCGGGCGCGGTGGCAAATCCGGCGTCGCGCGGCTAGGGTGCCTGGATGGCGCATTCGGGATTCGTACCACTCCGGGTCTTCTCTTCCTACACGATGCTCGAAGGCGCGATCGAGCCCAAGGCGATCGCGAGGCGCGCGCGCGAACTCGGCTTCCCCGCGGTCGCGGTCAGCGATCGCAACGGCCTCTATGCCGCGATGCCCTTCTCCGACGCGTGCAAGAAATCGGGCGTCCAGCCGATCATCGGCACCCTGCTCGCGGTCAAGCGACCCGAGCTGGCCGAGGGCGCGCCCGTCGCGATCGACTGGCTCGCGCTCTACGCGCAGGACGAGACCGGCTATCTCAACCTCTGCAATCTCGTCTCGGCGGCGCATCTCGACCGCCCGCTCGAGGAGGACGCGCATGTCCCCTTCGATGCACTCGACGGCCGCACCGACGGGCTGCTCTGCCTTACCGCAGGCGCCGAGGGCGCGCTGGCCCGGCTCTATGCGGAGGGGCAGGACAGCGCCGCCGAGGCCTATGCCGCGCGGATCGAGGCGCTGTTTCCCGATCGGCTCTACATCGAGATCGTCCGGCGTCTGAACGAAGTCGAGGGCCGCGCCGAGGCCAAATTGCTCGATTACGCCTATGCCCGCGATCTTCCGATCGTCGGCACCAATCCGTGCTGCTTCGCCGAAGAGACTTTTCACGAGGCGCATGACGCGATGCTGTGCATCGCCAATTCCTCCTACATCGCCAGCGACGATCGCCCGCGCAGCTCGCCCGATGCGTGGATGAAGCCGGCGAACGAGATGCGAAACCTGTTCGCCGACTTGCCCGAGGCGATCTCGAACACGCTCGTCGTCGCCCAGCGCTGCGCCTATTCCGCGCCCAAGCGCAAGCCGATCCTGCCCAGCCTTGCCGGCGACCGCGAGGGCGAGGCACGGATGCTGCGCGAGCAGGCGCGCGAAGGGCTGATTGCCCGGCTGAAG
>JASLBO010000169.1 GCA_030146605.1 Sphingomonas sp.
CTGGCTTCGACGCGGCGCCACCCTTCTGCGATCATCGGCACCTGCATCAGCTGATCGAGGCTCAGCAGACCGGCACGCAAGCCGTCATCGATGTCGTGATTGTCATAGGCGATGTCGTCGGCCAGCGCTGCAACCTGCGCCTCGAGCGACGGCCAATGGTCGAAATCGAGCGGAAACTGCGCGTCCGCTGCCGCCAGCGCCCATTCGGGCGCCGCGATCGGCCCATTATGCTTGGCGAGGCCTTCCAGCGTCTCCCAGCTGAGGTTCAGCCCGCTCCACACCGGATAGGGACTGTCCAGCTCGGTGAGGGTGCGCAGCGTATGGCCGTTATGATCGAACCCGCCCTGCCCGCCCAATGCCGCCTCCAGCGCGTCCTCGCCAGCATGGCCGAAGGGCGGATGGCCGATGTCGTGGGCAAGGCACAATGCCTCGGTCAGGTCCTCGTTGAGCCCCAGCGTGCGTGCGATCGTCCGGCCGATCTGCGCGACCTCGAGGCTATGGGTCAGCCGCACGCGAAAATGGTCGCCGTCGGGCGCCATGAAGACCTGCGTCTTGTGGCGCAGCCGCCGAAAGCTGATCGAATGGATGATCCGGTCGCGGTCGCGCTGAAAGGCGTCGCGTGGACCGCGGACAGTCCCGCTTTGTTCTCCGTGAAGGCGGCCGCGGCTTTGTTCCGGTGTGCTCGCCCAGGGGGAAATCGCTGTCACGCGGGCTCCCCTAGCGGGTCGCGCTGTGCTTGTCGAAGGCTTGATCGGCGCCCGGCGACGCGTCCGCCGGCAGAGCGTTCGTGACCAGGGCGACCGAAACGACGGTCGCCGGCCCTCAATCGGCGGCCAGCCTTGTCACCTTCTGCCCCGCTTCGCTGGTGAACACGAAGGCCGAAACCCCGGATTTGCCCAGCGAATTGACGAATGCCTGCGCCTCGGCCGCGCTCTTGAAGGGTCCGGCGAGCACGCGATTGGTTGCGCGCAGCGGTGTCGACCAGGCGGCCTTGCCCCTGAATGCCGCGGGTGCCTTGGCGGTCACGGCTTTCCATGCTTTGGACAGGCTGGCCGCGTTGGCGCCGCCGGCGACCTGGACCCAGACCCGAGCAGGCTCGCCCTTGGGCTTCGGCTCGGGCTTCTTCGCCTTGGGGTCGGGTCTGGCCGCCTCGCTTTTCTTCGCGTCCTTGCCCTTGCCGGCCTCCGGCCTGGTCGCCTCGGGCTTGGGCTTTACCGCAGGCTTGGGCGGCGGCTTCACCGCCGGTTTCGGGGTTGGGCGCACCACATCAGGCACCGCCGCCGCGACGCGCACCGGCTCGGGAACCGGATCGGCCGGGACCGCCGTGACGACCTGGAGCTCTTCGGCAGGGATGGTGATCCCGGCGACGATCGAGGCGAGTACCGAATCCTCCTGGCCGACGCGGGCGGGTCCCGGTGGCGCGGGCTCGGGTTTCGGCGCCCCCGCGGCCGCCGGCGTTGCATTTGTGCCGTCCTGCACCGGGCGCGCTGCGTCGGGCAGCGTCTCGATCGGCTGCCGCAATGGTGCGGCAGCGACGCTCGTCGCAGCAGCGGAGGGAGGTTGCGCTGCGGGCGGGGTTTCGGTGCGCGCGGTGTCGCCCGCGGAGGCCGCAGCCGGACTGCCCTGGCCCGGCGGCGCGACGATGCTGCGCTCGGGCGGCGGAGTGTCGCGCCGCGCGACAACGGGCGCCATAGACACGCGGACCGGCGCGTCGATCTCTTCGGCGCGTGGGGCGGGCAATGGCTGGATCAGCGGCGTGGGCGCGCGGGCAGGGCTCGGCGGGACCGGCAAGGGCGCGGCTGCGGCGGTCTGTACGGGCGCTCTCTGCACAGGCGCGCTTTGCTCCGGGGCGGTGCGGCGCGCCGGGGGCGCGACTTCGCCCGCGTCGCGCTCGCGGTCGCGGCGCGAACGGCGGTCACGCTGCGGCTTCGCCGCGGGCCGCGTGGGCTGGGGTTGCGCCTGGGCCAGCTGAGTCGGCCGCGTGGACGCCATGTAACGTGGCAATTGCGGCGCCTGGCGCGCATCGGCGAGCCGCACGGCGCTCGCCGAAAGCTGGCCGAAATGCACCGCAAAGGCACGGTCGGCGGGTGCCAGATTGGCGAGCCGGCGGAAGAACGGCGCCAGCGAGTGCCCCATATTGCCCGGCATCATGCTCGCGGCGATCCGCTCGGCACCGGGCATGTCGCCGTTCATCGCGAGGATGAAGGCGCGCGCCCGCCAGGCCGCGCGGTCGCTCTTGCGCAGCAGCGGATCGAGCTGCCGCATCGATTCCTCGACGTCGCCCGAAATGCCGAGCGAGAGCGCGTACCGCCGCACCGTATCATCGTCGCGCTGGCGCTGCAGCGCGAGCTTGTAGTCGGCCTGCGCCAGCCCGGGCTGGCCGAGCAGGTCATAAGCGAAGGCGCGATCGCCGGCATATTCGCGGGGCGCGAGTCCGCGCGCCTCGGCAGTCTGGAACAGGCGCAGCGCCTCGCCCGGCCGCTCCAGCCGCACCAATGTCGAACCCCGGCCCGAAAGAATGCGCGGATTGGTCGGATCGATCACTTCGGCGCGGGCGAAGAAAGCAAGCGCGGCGGCGGTGTCGCCGAGCCGCGCACTCAGATTGCCGGCCTCGAGTAACGCGCGAACGTCGCGCGGATCGGCGGCGAGCACGCGCATCTCCTGCGCCAGCCGATCGGCTTCGGAATTGGCGACGGGCACCAGCCCGGCTTGCGCAAAAGCCGGCGCTACGCCCGTGCCTGCAACAAGAGCGAGTACCAGCGCGACCGGGCGCAGGAAACGAATCTGCTTCATCAAGCGATCAACCAGACACGCCATTGGCTGAACCGCCAATGACGCGTCGCCGGCGTCTCGCCGAAGCGAGATCCGCCGGCGACGAATGCCTATTGGTTGTTCTGGCTGCGCAGGAAGCGCGGGATATCGAGCGGATCCTTGTCGTCGTCCTCGGGCGTCTTGGCGGCGCCGCGCGACGCCATGCGCTCGAACAAAGTGCCGCCGGCGCGGCGACCCGCGGGCTTGGCCTCGGGCGCAGGCTCGTCATCGCCGCCGGTCAACCAGCGGCGACGGCTGGTCAGTTCGGGTGCAGGCGCCGGCTCGGGCTCGGGTGCGGGTGCCTCGATCGGCATCGCGCTGCCCGCGCCGAGCAGCAGCTCGTCGGCTTCGCCGGCATCGTCATAGCTGGTCGCCGGCTCGGGCTCGATCGCATCGGGCGCCCCGAGCTCGAGTGCTTCCGCCTCAGGTTCTGGCGCTTCCTCGGCTGCGTAGCTCGGCTCGGAGAAGCCGGGTTCGGCTGCGGGCGCCGCAGATTCGGACCCAGCAGCAGCGGCGCTGCGGCGCGGCGTCGCGAAGGAAAAGACGCGGGGTTGCTCTGCCGCCGGTGCGATGCGCGCCTGCGCATCGGCATCGATGCCGGTCGCGACGACCGACACGCGAATCTTGCCTTCGAGGTCCGGGTTGAACGCCGAGCCCCAGATGATGTTCGCATCCGGATCGACCAGCTCGCGGATATGGTTCGCGGCCTCGTCGACTTCGAGCAGGCGCATGTCCTCGCCGCCGGTGATCGAGACGATCACCCCCTTGGCGCCGTTCATCGAGACGCCGTCCAGCAGCGGATTGGCGATCGCCTTTTGCGCCGCGATCAGCGCGCGGTCGTCGCCTTCGGCCTCGCCGGTGCCCATCATCGCCTTGCCCATCTCCTGCATCACCGAGCGGACGTCGGCAAAGTCGAGGTTGATCAGGCCCGGCATGACCATAAGGTCGGTGATCCCGCGAACGCCCTGCTGGAGGACCTCGTCGGCCATCTCGAACGCCTGCTTGAACGTCGTGTTGGCGTTGGCGATCAGGAAAAGATTCTGGTTCGGGATGACGATTAGCGTGTCGACATATTTCTGCAGCTCTTCGATGCCGGCATCGGCCGATTGCTGGCGGCGGCGGCCTTCGAACGCGAACGGCTTGGTGACGACGCCGACGGTCAGGATGCCCATGTCGCGTGCAGCCTTGGCGATCACCGGCGCGGCGCCGGTGCCCGTGCCGCCGCCCATGCCCGCGGCGATGAAGCACATATGCGCGCCTTCGAGCGCCTTCTGGACCTGGTCGATCGTCTCTTCGGCGGCGGCGCGGCCGATTTCGGGCCGCGAGCCCGCGCCGAGGCCCTGGGTGATCTTCGCACCCAGCTGGATACGGTGCCCGGCCGAGGACTGCTTGAGCGCCTGCGCGTCGGTATTGGCGACGAGGAACTCGACACCCTGCACATCGGCACGGATCATGTTGGCGATCGCGTTGCCGCCCGCGCCGCCGACACCGATCACGGTGATCTTTGGGGTCAGCTCGTCGACATCAGCCGGAAGAAATTCGATGCTCATTCCTTAATCTCCCTGGCGCCGCCATCGCGCTGGGGCGGCGCCGTTGAACGCTTTGATGCACTATGGCTGCAGGCGACTCTAGCGTAAACCGAGCCGCCGGTCGCATTTCTTTAATAATTCGATCGGAACGCCGCCATCAGACGCTGAAGAACCGCGCCCGGGCTCGCCTTGGTAACGATCTGGTGGCTCGAAGATTCGAGCGCGCGCAAGTCGATCGGATCCGCCGCGGCGAAGCGCGCCAAGCCGGCGAGCGTCGCAAAAGCCGGCCCGGCATGCGCCTCGGGAAGCGCAATCAGCCCCTTGGGACGGCCGATGCGCACGGCATTGCCGAGCGACTGCTGGGCATAATCGGCGACCCCTTTCAATTCGGCGCCGCCGCCGGTGAGGACGATCTGGCGGCCGATCGGATCCTGGAAACCGAGCTTCCTGAGCTCCTTCTGGATCTCGGTCATCAGCCGTTCAAGCCGCTGGCGGATCGTCGCATTGAGCTGCGCCTTGGTGATGCGCGGCCCTTCGGCGCCGTCGTCCGGAATCGCCGGCTGGACGTCGATCATCTCGTGATTGTCACGCGGGCTGAGATTGGCCGAGCCATGGAAGCACTTGGTGCGCTCGGCCCAGGTGCGCGCGGTGCCGAAGGCGGAGGCGATGTCGTCGGTGATGTCGGACGACCCCATCGGGATCGAGGCGAGCCCGGCGAGCACGCCGCCGGCGAATACCGAGACGTTGGTCACGCCCGCACCGATCTCGACGAGCGCGACGCCCAATTCGCGCTCCTCGTCGGTGAGGCAGGCCAGTCCGGTCGCCACTGGCGCGGCGATGATCGAGCGGACCTCGAGATGCGCCGAGCGGACACACAGGTCCAGATTGCGCACCGGCGAGCCCTCGGTCGAGACGACATGGATGTCGATGCCCAGCCGGTCGGCGTGCAGCCCGAGCGGGCGCTTGACCCCGGCGAGGCCGTCGATCGTGTAGCAGGTCGGCTGCGCGTGGAGCACCATCTTGCCCTGCGGATCGATCGCGTCGCGGCCGGCCTTGAGCAATTCGTCGATATCGGTCTGCTCGACGCGATGGCCGCCAAGATCGGCCTCGAGCTTGACCACGTCGGAGTGCAAGCCGCCCGCCGAGAAGCTGACCCAGACGTCCTCGATGTTGGTGCCCGCGATGCGCTCGGCCTGTTCGACTGCCTCGCGGATCGCGAGCTCGGTGGCGTGCATGTCGGCGACATAGCCGCGCTTGACGCCGCGGCTCTCGCGCTGGCCGGTACCGAGCACGACGAGGTGGCCGTCATCGGTGCGCTGCGCGATCAGCGCCGAGACCTTCGAGGATCCGACGTCGAGCGCCGTGATCAACCCTTCGGGTATTGTTTTGGCCATCGTCTATTCCCCTGTCTCAACGCTGGTCGCCGCGGTTTGCCCCAAAGGCCGCTGCATCACCATATTCCCCGGCACGCGCATGTCGAAGCGGATCGTACCCTTCCGTAGCAGACCCTGCGCCGCATCCAACTCTGCGAATTTGCGTAAGGACTTGACCGCTTCGTCCTCGCCCTCGGGCAGCTGGAGCTTCTCGCCCGTGGTGAAGGCCAGGTCCCAGCGCCGGTTGCCGACCCACGTCGCGGCCTTGACCAGGGGCCGGAGCGCCGGCGCCGCTTCGAGCAGCTTGCGCCGCGCCGGTTCCTGCCCGTTGGCGCCCTCGCCGATCAGCAGCGGCAGATCGGGCATTGCATCGGTCGATACCGGTTCGAGCGGCACGCCTGCCGGATCGACCAGCATAAGCTGGCCGTGGCTCTGCCAGATCGCCGCTGGCTCGCGCTCGATGATGAAGATGCGCAGCGTATTGGGGAGCCGGCGCGAGACGCGGGCATCCTTCACCCATGGATATTTGAGCAGCCGCTCGCGCACCAATGCGAGGTCGACCAGCGGCATTGCGCGTGAATCTTGGTCGAGCGCCTGGGTGAGCACGGTCATCTTGTCCATACGCTTGATGCCGTCGATCTGGATCTCGTCGACCTTGAGCCCCGCATCGCCGACGATGCTGGAGATTGCGACGCCGATCACGCCGGGAGCGCCGAACCATGTCGCCACGCCCAGCGAGAGCGCACCGACGGTGCCGACGATGCTCCACGTCGCGATGCGCGTGAGCGTCGCCTCGCTGAACGGCAGCGCTGCGACGGCCTGGTCGAGCAGGCTCGGCCGCTTGGGCCGCCGCGAACCGGCCTTGCGCTTCTTGGGCGCCGCACCGCGTCGGGTCGCGGTGCGCTGGACGGGTCTGCGGCTCAAGCGAGCGCCTCATCAACGATACGCTGGACCAGCTCCGCGTAGGAAATCCCCAGATGCCGCGCCTGTTCGGGAACGAGGCTGAGCGGCGTCATCCCTGGCTGGGTGTTGACCTCGAGCAGGAACAGCCCGTCGACACCCTGGCTGTCGTCCCAGCGGAAGTCCGAGCGCGAGCAGCCCTTGCAGCCGAGCAGCCGATGCGCGTCGAGCGCGATCCGCTTGCAGGCGTCGGCGACGTCCTCGGGAATGTCGGCGGGGAAGACATGCTCGGTCAGCCCGTCCGTGTATTTGGCGTCATAGTCATAGAAGCCGTTCAGCGGCTTGAGTTCGGTCACGCCGAGCGCCTGATCGCCGAGCACCGCCGTCGTCAGTTCGCGCCCGCGGATGAAAGGTTCGGCGAGCAATTCGTCGAACTCCTGCCACGGCCCCTGCACGTCGCGGCCGATCGGGCTGCCGTAATTGCCCTCGGCAGTGACGATCGCCACGCCCACCGACGAGCCTTCGTTGACCGGCTTGAGCACATAAGGCCGCGGCAGCGGATCGCGTTCATACAGTTCGGCGCTGCGCACCATCCGCCCGCCGGGCATCGGGATGCCATGCGGTACCAGCGCCTGTTTGGTCAGCTGCTTGTCGATCG
>JASLBO010000410.1 GCA_030146605.1 Sphingomonas sp.
GGCGGCAATCCCGGCAAGAAGGATTGACCAGCCGATGTCCCTCGGTTCGTTGACCGGCTGTTAGGGCCGGCGCGCTACAATCGCCCGAGCGAGGGCGGAACTTGTGAACAACCCGATCAGCACATTCTCACATCACTGGCGAATCGCAACGCTGATAACGGCCGCGATCATCGGCGTGTTCGCGGGAACGAGTGGCGTTGGAACGGGCGCCGAACGTGATCTCCGCGAGCTCAGCGCGAAAGTTCGCAAACACGATCCGAGCGGCGAACTCCATATCGTCGAGATCGATGCGCGTAGTATCGCATCAATCGCAAGCTGGCCTTGGCCGCGCGGCAACTACGCTCGACTGATCGCCCAACTTAGAGCGGCCGGCGCCGCCACAATCGCATTCGACGTGGACTTTTCGTCGGAATCCGCCCCCGCGCAGGATGCAGCATTTGCCGCCGAGCTGGCGCGCGCCGATGGCAAAATCATCCTCCCGACGTTCGGTCAGCAGGCAGGCGGCGGGCACGAGGGCTGGACCGACTCCCTGCCAATCCCGGAACTTCGCGACCACGCAACGCTGGCCGCGGTCAGCATCATTCCCGACGCAGACGGCTATGTTCGCCGAGCACCGGTGGGCACGATGACGGGAGGCTTCCCTCGCCCCTCGCTTTCGGCGATAATCGCGGGCGTAAACGGCGCTGCCGGCCAGGACTTTGCGATCGATTACGGCATCGATCCTGGAACTATCCCGCGCCACAGTTTCATCGACATCCGCGACGGCAAATTCGATCGCGCGGCAATTACCGGAAAACACGTGTTGATCGGCGCGACGGCCGTTGAGTTGGGCGATCGCTACGCGGTACCAAATCACGGCGTGATACCCGGCGTCGTCATCCAGGCGCTTGCAGCCGAGACGCTCGCGAGCGGGCTCCCTCGTGAAGCAGGCTGGCAGCTTCCATTGTTGCTCGCGCTGGGACTGGGCTCCGCGACGCTGTACTGTCGCACCCGCGCGCAACTCGCAGCGGCGGCGATCACCATCCCAATCATCCTCTTTGCCTCCGCAATTATCGCTGAGGCCGCGGCTCGTTGGCTCCTTCCGATCGCCCCGGCGCTAGCCGCGCTTGCCTTCATCACCACGGCGGCAACCGCAATGCGCATCCTGCACTCGGCCCGACGGCGTCGCGCTCACGACGCAGCAACCGGGCTTCCAAACCGCATCGCGCTTCGCGATGCCATGCGCACTTACGCGGGAGCGGGGGTGATCGCCGCTCGGATCGCGGAGTTCGATAAACTGGCAGCGGGTCTGGGCGAAGCCGCGACGGCGGACCTGATCCGCCGCCTCCGCGATCGGATCGCATTGGTCGCCGAAGGCAGCACGGTCTATCGCGTCGAGGATCGAGTGCTCGCATGGCGCTGTTATGACGAAAACGAGCTGGAAGCACGCCTTCGTACGCTTCGCGCCAAAATGCTCGATCCCGTCGAAGTTGGGGGTCGTCACGTCGACGTGACTTTGGCCTTTGGCTTCGCGCCACAATTGACCACCGTCCGCATGGAGCATGTCGTCCCCCAGGCCACACTGGCGGCGGATCGCGCTTTGGTGAACGGCACAGGCTGGCATTTCCACGATGCTGGCGAGGACGAGGTCGTCGATCGCGAACTCTCGCTGCTGGGCGAGCTAGACCAGGCGATGGGCAAGGGCGAGATCCAGGTCGTCTATCAGCCCAAGCTGGATCTACAGACTGATCGGATCGTGAGTGTCGAGGCGCTTGTCAGGTGGCACCACAGTACGCGTGGTTTTCTTAGACCGGACTTATTTATCCCGCTTGCAGAACGCAACGATCGGATCGCCGGCCTGACGCTTCACGTATTGCGCCAGACGATAGGCGACCTGCTAGAATGGCGCTCGTTCGGGCATGAGATCACCGGGGCGGTGAACATCTCGGCCAAGCTGCTCAGTTCGGCCCACTTCATCGCTGATTTGACAGAACTCGTTGCTGCGAGCGGGATCGCTCCCGAAATGCTGACCTTCGAGGTGACGGAGTCGGCAGCCATGAACGATCCCGCCAAGGCGGTCGCTGCCCTAGAAACATTCAAGCAGCTGGGGATCGCTATTTCGATGGACGACTACGGCACAGGCCAATCGACGCTCAGCTATCTCAAGGAGCTGCCGCTAAACGAGCTGAAGATTGATCGTAGCTTTGTGCAGTTTGCCCATGAGAATCGCGGTGATGGTGTGCTCGTGAGATCGACTGTTAATCTGGCTCATGAGCTCGGCTTGAAAGTGGTGGCAGAAGGCGTCGAGGATCAGGCTTGCCTCGACTTCCTGCGAACGATCGGTTGCGACATGGTTCAGGGCTATTTGATCAGCCGGCCTGTACCTGCGGCCGACCTGCCCGCCCTTTTACATCGCTGCTATGCCCAGGCGGCGTGATCGGGACACATCAAATCTCGCGGTAAGTATTTCTCCGGAAGCGGAAAATTAAGGCTCGCGAAACCAGCATCAGTCTAGTTGACTGGACCGCCGGAGGCCGGGACCGTGCTCGAGCTGCAGAACACAATTCTTGAGATGGTTGCTCGTGGCGAGGCTCTGGCCGCAGTTGCCGAGAAGCTATGCAGAAAGGTCGAGGCGTTGGCGCCCGGGGTGGTGTGCTCGGTGCTGGAAGTCGACGAAGCCGGGCGGCTGCACCCCGTCGCAGGACCTAGTCTGCCAGACCATTACTCTACCGCTTTGGATGGCACGGTGATTGGGCCTCTGATCGGCTCGTGCGGCGCCGCGGCCTATCTTGCCGAACCCGTGACGGTGACCGACATCGCGACCGATCCAAGGTGGTCCGATTTCGCTGAACTAGCGCTGCCGCTGGGTTTGCGCGCCTGTTGGTCCAGCCCGATCATGAATGGCAAGGGCGTCGCCATTGGAACGTTCGCATTTTATTATCGCGAATGCCGCGGGCCGACGTCACTGGAGCAACAACTTGTCCGCACTTGCGTGCACCTGTGCTCGATCGCCATTTCCCATCATCGCTGGCAGCTCGAACAGCATCGCCGCGCATTCGAAGATCCGCTGACCGGTCTACCTAATCGCGCTGCGTTCAACGCGGCCCTTGACGATTTGCCTTGCAACGAGCCGGGGTT
>JASLBO010000414.1 GCA_030146605.1 Sphingomonas sp.
GCGCGCGGCTTTCGCGTGATCATGCCCGATCTGCGCGGGCACGGGCAGAGCGCGCGGCCGCACGATCCGGCGGCCTATCCTCCCGACGTGCTGATGCGCGACGGCCTGGCGCTGATCGCGCATCTCGGGCTCACCGATTACGATCTTGGCGGCTATTCGCTCGGCGGGCGCACGACGCTTCGCATGCTCGTCCACGGCGCGCGGCCGCGGCGCGCGGTGCTGTGCGGCATGGGGCTGGCGGGGCTCACCGACACCCACGGGCGCGGCACCTATTTCAGGCGCGTGCTCAATAACCTGGGCAGCTTCGAGCGCGGCAGCTCCGAATGGATGACCGAGGCGTTTCTCAAGACCACCAAGGGCGATCCCGAGGCGCTGTTGCTCATCCTGCAGACGTTCGTCGATACTCCAGAGGAAGAGATCGCCGAGGTCGACGTGCCGACGCTGGTGGTCACCGGCGCCGAGGATTTCGACAATGGTTCGGCGCAGGAAGTGGCCGACTTGCTTCCGGATGGCCGCTTCGTGGAAATCCCCGGCAATCACATGAGCGCGGTTACCCGGCCCGAACTGGGAGACGCAATCGCCGACTTCCTCGCCGCTTGACGCCCGAGGGGCGGCGCGCGAGTGTCGCGCCATCCAAAAATCCTGAGGGGTGCCTCCACATGATCCGTACCGGCATTTCGATGCTCGCGCTTGCCGCGTTGCTCGCCACACCCGCCGTCTCGCAAACTGCGGCGCCCGCCGCGCAGGCTGCACCCACTGCAGCCGAGGCGCAGGCGTTCATCGAACGCGTCCAGAAGGAATATACCGAGTTCAATCTGGTCGCTTCGCGTGTTGCCTGGATCAACGCGACTTACATCATCGACGACACCGATGCGCTGGCCGCCGAATATGGCGCGCGCGGCACCGAGATGGCGGTGCGCTATGCGCTCGAGGCGGCGAAATACCAGAACGCGCCGGGCCTGAGCGCCGAGCAGAAGCGCCAGCTCACCATGCTGCGCAGCGCGATCACGCTGCCCGCGCCGACCACGCCCGGCGCGGCGCAGCAGCTGTCGGATATCTCGACGCGGCTCGGGTCGATGTACGCCAAGGGCAAGGGCACGCTGAACGGCAAGCCGATCAGCGGCAGCGACGTCGAGGCGGCGATGGGCGAGAGCCGCAATCCGCAAGAGCTCAAGGAGATGTGGGTCAGCTGGAACGACAATGTCGGCGCGCCGATGCGCGGCGACTATACCAAGATGACCGGGATCGCGAACGCGGGCGCGACCGGACTGGGCTTTCCCGACACCGGCACGATGTGGCGCTCGGGCTATGACATGCCGCCGGAAGAATTCGCCAGGCTCACCGATAAATTGTGGAGCGACGTCAAGCCGCTCTACGTCGCGCTCCACACCTATGTTCGCCGCAAATTGAACGAGAAATATGGCGACGCGGTCCAGTCGAAGACCGGGCCGATCCGCGCCGATCTGCTCGGCAATATGTGGGCGCAGGAATGGGGCAACATCTACGATGTGGTCGCGCCCGCCGGTGCCGGAGATGTCGGCTATGATGTCGGCGAACTGCTCAAGGCGAAGAGCTATGACTGGCGCAAGATGGTCCAGACCGGCGAGGGCTTCTATTCCTCGCTCGGCTTCGCGCCGCTGCCCGAAAGCTTCTGGCAGCGTTCGCTGTTCGTGAAGCCGGCCGACCGCGAAGTGCTCTGCCATGCCTCGGCATGGGATTTGGACGAGAAGGACGATCTGCGCATCAAGATGTGCATCAAGGTGAATTCGGACGATTTCGTCACGATCCACCACGAGCTCGGCCACAATTATTACCAGCGCGCGTACAAGGCGCAGCCCCAGCTCTACCGCAACGGCGCGAATGACGGCTTCCACGAGGCGATCGGCGATTTTGTCGCGCTTTCGATCACGCCCGAATATCTCGTCCAGATCGGGCTGCTCGACAAGAATGCGGTGCCGGGCGCCGACAAGGATACCGGGCTGCTGCTGCGCCAGGCGATGGACAAGGTGGCGTTCCTGCCCTTCGGCCTGCTGGTCGACAAATATCGCTGGCAGATCTTTTCGGGCGAGATCAAGCCCGACGGCTATCAAGCCGGCTGGGATCGGCTGCGCCTGCAATATCAGGGGCTGAAGCCGCCGGTTGCCCGCGACGAGACGCGCTTCGATGCCGGCGGGAAATATCACGTGGCCGGTAGCGTGTCCTACACCCGCTATTTCCTCGCCCGGCTCCTCCAGTTCCAGTTCTACAAGGCGGCCTGCGATCAGGCGGGCTGGAAGGGCCCGCTCCATCGCTGCTCCTTCTACGGCAACCAGCAAG
Organism: Sphingomonas sp.; assembly: GCA_030146605.1. GTDB lineage: Bacteria > Pseudomonadota > Alphaproteobacteria > Sphingomonadales > Sphingomonadaceae > Sphingomonas. Next base: position 2,317 of record JASLBO010000414.1, read on the forward strand.
TCGGCGCGCGGCTGAACAAGATGCTCGAAATGGGCGCGTCCAGGCCTTGGCCCGACGCGCTTCAGGCCTTTACCGGCACCCGCGAGATTTCGGGCAAGCCGATGATGGAATATTTCGCGCCGCTCAAGAAGTGGCTCGACCAGCAGAACAAGGGGCAGCCGGGCGGGTGGTGAGTCCGCAGCTGCCTGACACCATTACCAAAAAGGGAAACGACATGATCAAGCATGGAATCGCGCTGGCATTGCTGGCAGCGCCACTGGCCGTGCCGCGTGCGGCGCAGGCGCAGGCCGTGACCTCGGGTCCGGTCTCGGTCGAGATCGTCTCGACGGGGCAGGTGAGCGTTCCGGCGCAGCGTTACCGGATTTCGGTGGTGCTCACCGCCAAGGGCAAGGACGAGGCCGCGGCGGGCGCGACGCTGGCGGCCAATCGCGCCAAGGTGATGCAGGCGCTGGCGGGGCTGAATATCCGCGAGGGGCAGGGCGATATCGGCACGACCAACTCCCTGATGGGCCTGATCTCGTCCTTCGCCGGCGCCAAGTCCAAGCCGAGCTTCAGCCTCGAGACGCTCGACGAGGATAGCGACGAGACGCCGCAATCCACGGCCACCGAGACGCTGCAGTTCGACGCGCCGACGCGCGCCGCAATCGAGAGCGCCAAGGCGCCGATCGAGGCGAATGGCGGCAAGCTCGACGAGGACGCGCTGCCGCTGCTCACCGACTATGTCGCGCCGATGCGGGCGGCCAAGGCCGCTGCGATCAAGAAGGCGCAAAGCGAGGCTGATGCCTATGCCGCGACCCTCGGGCTCAAGCGCATCGCGATCGTCAAGGTCAGCGAGAAGCAGGACCCGACCGCCGGTGCGCTCGCGCTAATCGGCGAGCTCGTGACGATCGTCGCGCCGAAGAAGGAAGGCGGCGTCGACAAGGTCACCGTCAATGCCAGCCTCGTGGTGGAATTCCAGCTCAGCCGCTGAGGCGGGTCACTCCGGAATTTCGTCGGGGATCGTGTTTTCGTCGGCGATCCCCGCCTCGAATTCGGCGGAGGAATCGGTGCCGTCGGGCTGGTGCGCGTGGGCGCCTTCGTCGGTTTCGAGAGGCGGCTGGTTTTCGGGGTCGGTCATGGCGTTCTCCTTGGGGCCATCAACGCGTTACGGCCGCACCCTATCCGTCACCCCGGCGAAAGCCGGGGTCTCGCCCCCCAGCCATTCGCTGGCCGCCTGAGATCCCGGCGATCGCCGGGATGACGATACTCAGCGGAACGGCGGCTCGTTGAACGCGCGGAGTTTCCGCGAGTGCAGCTTGGCGCCTTCGCGGCGAAGCTCTTCGACGGTCTCGATGCCGATGCGGAGATGCTCGTTGATGGCGCGCTCGTAGAAGCGGTTGGCCTGGCCGGGCAGCTTCAACTCGCCGTGGAGCGGCTTGTCCGAGACGCAGAGTAACGTGCCGTAGGGGACGCGGAAGCGATAACCCTGGGCCGCAAGCGTCGCCGATTCCATGTCGACGGCGACTGCGCGGCTCAATGAGAAGCGCAATGCGGTCGCCGAGTAGCGCAGCTCCCAGTTGCGATTCTCGGTGGTGACGATCGTGCCGGTGCGCAGGCGCTGCTTGAGCTCGTCGCCCGACTGGCCCGAGACGGTTTCCGCCGCACGGGCGAGGGCGAGCTGAACCTCGGCGATCGCGGGGATGGGGATTTCCGGAGGCAGCACATCGTCCATGATGTGATCGTCGCGCAGATAGGCGTGGGCGAGGACATAGTCGCCGATCCGCTGGCTGGGGCGCAGGCCGCCGCAATGGCCGATCATCAGCCACGCCTCGGGCCGGAGCACCGCGAGGTGATCGGTGATCGTCTTGGCGTTGGAGGGGCCGACGCCGATATTGACGAGGGTGATGCCGGTGCGGCCCGGCGCCATCAGATGATAGGCCGGCATCTGGTGGCGGCGCCATGCGCTGTCGGAGATC
>JASLBO010000231.1 GCA_030146605.1 Sphingomonas sp.
GGCCGCCGGCTTTGGCGCGGGCGCCGCGGCTTCGGCCTTGGGCTCGTTGGGTTTGACCGGCGACGGGCGCGACTGGAGCCCCAGCCGGTGCGCCTTTCCGATCACGGCATTGCGCGACACGCCGCCGAGCTCCTCGGCGATCTGGGTGGCGGTCAGGCCGCTGTCCCACATCTTCTTCAGCGTATCGATACGCTCTTCGGTCCAGCTCACTTTTCTTCCTTCAACTTGCGGGCGGCGCGGGCAGCGTTTACGCGAACACGCGATGAGCAGCCACCCGGAATCAAGTCCCATAACCGGCCCCAACACGAGCCATAGCCTCCCCGAGCCCGGCGTCCCGGTGATTCGCAACGTGAACTGGGGAGGATTGCGTACGCTCTATATCAAGGAGGTGCGCCGTTTCTTCAAGGTGCAGCTCCAAACCATCTGGGCGCCGGCGGTCACCACCTTGCTATTCCTCGTGATCTTCACCGTCGCGCTGGGCGGCGGCGGGCGCACCGTGGAGCTGCAGGGGCATGATGTTCATTTCGCGGATTTCATCGCGCCGGGGCTGATCGTGATGGCGATGCTCCAGAACGCCTTCGCCAATTCGAGCTTCTCGCTGCTGGTCGGCAAGATCCAGGGAACGATCGTCGACTATCTGATGCCGCCGCTGTCGACCGGCGAGTTGCTGGCGGGGCTGTGCGGCGGCGCCGTGACGCGCGCCTTTTGCGTCGGCGGGGCGGTGTGGCTGGCGATGGTTTTCTGGCCGGGGGTGAACGTCATTCCGCAGCATTTCTGGGCGGTTTTGTGGTTCGGCTTTCTCGGCGCTTTGTTCCTGTCGCTGCTCGGCGTGCTGACCTCGATCTGGGCGGAGAAATTCGATCACGCCGCGGCAGTGAGCAATTTCGTCGTGGCGCCGCTGTCGCTGCTCTCGGGCACCTTCTACTCGGTCGACAAGCTGTCACCGACCTTCCAGACGATCAGCCACCTCAATCCGTTCTTCTACGTCATCTCGGGCTTCCGTTACGGGTTTCTCGGCGTTGCCGATTCGCCGATCCTGACGGGCAGCCTGATCATCCTCGCGCTAGACGCAGTGCTGGGGCTGTTCTGCTACGCGCTGCTGCGCAAGGGCTGGAAGCTCAAAAACTAAGGCGCCGCGGCCGCCGGGATGGTGAAGCAGAACGATGCGCCTCCCTCCGGACGATTGGTTGCGGTCAGGGTGCCGCCATGCGCCTCGACGATGCGCTGCGAGATGTTGAGGCCGATGCCGAGCCCGGCGATTCCCTCGCTGGAGGCGAAGCGCTCGCCGAGCCGCTCGGCAAAGCCTGGCGGGAGACCGGGGCCGTTGTCGGTCACCTGGACCTCTACCATTGCGCCCTCCACCGCCTCCGCGCTTATCACGATCAGCGGTTCGTCGTCGAGCTGATCGCAGGCCTCGAACGCATTGCGCACGATGTTTACCAGCACCTGCTGGATCTGGATCCGATCGATATAGACCGCTGAAACCGAGGCGGGCACATCGACGATCAGCGCGTGGAGCTTGCGCGATCCGACGACGAGCAGGTTCACTGCGTCGTTGATCACTTCCTCCAGGTCCTCGCGCTGCAGCTCGACTTCGCGGTGTGACAGCAAGCTCCGGAGCTTTCGGATGATATTGCCCGCGCGCAGGATCTGGACGGAGATTTCCTTGAGGAATTCCATGGCTCTCGAATGGTCCTGCTGCGTCCCCAGTGCGAGCGCGGCGGCGGAGGCATAATTGGAAGCGGCGGCGAGCGGCTGGTTGATCTCGTGCGCGATATCGCCGGCCAGTTCGCCGAGCGCGTTCTGGTGCGACAGCTGCAGGAGCTGCAGGCCGAGTTCGGTGACCTGGTCTTCGAGGGAGAAGCGTTCGGTAAGGTCGCGGACAAAGGCGGCGTGGACCAGTTCGCCGTCCTGCCGCGCCGCGCCTACGCGCAACTCGGCGGGAAATTCGCTGCCGTCGCTGCGCCGTCCGGTGGTGGTGACGATGACGCCGCTCTCCGATCTGCCGAGCCCGGGGTCTTCGGCGAGCAGCGCGTCGAAGTCAGGACTTTTGCACGTGAACAGCGACTCGATTCGGGTGCCGCACGCATCCGCCTCGCTGCAGCGCCACAGCCGCTGGGCGGCGGCACTGAACGCGCGAATCACGCGGTCATGGCCGGTGACGATGATCGCGTCGGGCACCGCGGTGAGGATCGAATCGAGCTCCGCCTGGCGCGCCGCGGCGGCCTTGGTTTGCTCGGTCGCGCGGACGGTGACGTGGACGAGCAGCACCGAGACGACCAGCAGATTGGCGACCGCGATGAAATAATAGAGTTCGCTGTCGGCGAGCGCCCCCGCTTCGCGCAGGCCCACCAGCAGCAGGGATGGCAAGATCGTCAGGATGATGATCGCCGGGGTGATCTGCTGAAGCGTGTGCCAGGGGGAATCGGCGACGGACTGGACGGGGTCGAGGAGGCGGGCCTGGAGGATGATCGCCGCCGAGAACAGGAGCACCGGCACCGCCGAGGCGGCGGAAGGGCTGATGAATCGCGTTCCGAGCGGGATCTGGTGAGTCAGGGTGAAGCCGACGAGCAGGAGCGCCGCAGCGATCGTCGAGCTGGCGAGGGGCGCTGCCCAGCGTCGCAATGCAGCGCGCGGCGAGCCGAGCAGAGCCGAGGCGGCAAGCTGCAGCGTCAGCACCGAGCAGGCAGCAAGCGTCGGGACGCCGCCGTTGCGCACGTGGAGACGGGCGACCTGATCGCCGAACAGCAGCTTGCCCAACCCGACTTCCATTCCCGCATAATGCGCCAGGCACAGCAGCAGAAACGCGAAAGGGATCAGCAGGAAGATGCGCGACGCGGCGCGGTGACCGGTGAGGAGGATCATCATCCCCACCACGACGAGCATAAACACAAAGCTCAGCAGCGGCTGCAGAGCAACGTCGGAATTGCCGAGGCCGCGGAGCACCGGGTTGCCGAGCATCCATCCGAGCAGGACGCCGGCCGCCATGAGACCGGCGAGTGCTGCCAGCCCGAAC
>JASLBO010000268.1 GCA_030146605.1 Sphingomonas sp.
CGCCGCATGACATAGGAACCGGCGCCGCGCCGCGCCTCGGTAATGCCGTCGGCGGCGAGCCGGACCAACGCCTCGCGCACCACCGTCCGCGACATGCCGAACATCTCGGCGAGCCGCGGCTCGGAGGGGAGCCGGTCGCCGATCTGGAGATCGCCGCCGTTGATGATCTCGACGATCTGCGAATAAGCGCGATCGGCGAGCCGCCCCTCGCCGGCATGCGCAGTTCCGTGTGCCAATCGGCCCCTCCCCTTCCCTCGCCGCAAACTAGCTTCAAGGCAGTGGCCTTGCCAACCCCGTCTAAGACCTATTGGTTAGACAGGTTATACGATTTGCACGCCGATTTGGCGATTGACGTGCCGAAATGGCGCGGCATACTTCAAATCTGTCCAACCGATTCAGGACTCGGCCATAGAAGCCGCGGGAATCGGGGGGAACAACGGGACCTGGAGGGGTTATGGACACGATGTACGGCCACGCTGCCGCGACTCTGCCGCCGATGAACGCATTTGCCGAAGTCTATGTCGACCGGCCCTCGGCGCGTGGCGGGCCGGTCACGGCATTGTTCGGTCCATTCGGCGACTGCGCCTTCGTGCTGGTGCGCCAGGGCGGTTACGGCGATGCCGAATGCTGGATCGAGAGCGCGACCGGCCGGGTTTCCTATGCCGATGTCGTCGAGGCCGACCGCGCCGGGCTGATCCGGCGCGCTACCTGACCGGCTGAAGCGCCTCGGCCAGCGCCGCGGTCGCGCCGCCAGTGATGAGGTGGACCGGCCGTGCGGCATCCTCCGGGACCAATATCGCGAGGATTCCGCCGCGTTCGAGCGCGGGACGGTCGATCTTCGAAAGATCCCCCAGTTCAACGAGCAACCGGGTGCCGCGTGCGCGGACGGCGCGGATGTTGCCCGCGCCCAATGCGCGCGCGACCGCTCCCGCATCGAGAGCCGGCGGCGCCGGCGCGGCGACGGGCCCTGCCGCCATCGCCGCGCGCACTTCGCCGGCGATCTGGTCGGCGATCGGTCCGAACACGACCTGCAACGCGCCATTGTCGAGCTTGAGCACGCCGCGCGCGCCGAGCGCACGCAGCGCATTTTCGTCGAGCGCGGCAAAATCGGCCACGACCAGCCGCAGGCGGGTGGTGCAGGCGTCGACGCTGCGGACGTTGGCATTGCCGCCGAGCGCGGCGAGCACCGCGGGTCCGCGCGCGCCCGAAGCGGCCGCCTGCGCCGCCGCCGTCACTTCGACATCGCGTCCCGGAGTCTTGAGGTCCCAGCGCCGGATGCACCAGCTGAACGCGGCGTAGTAGATCCAGAAATAGGCGAACCCGACCGGGAGCAGCAACAGCGGCTTTGTCGAGAGGCCGTAGTTGAGCACATAATCGATCAACCCCGCCGAGAAGCCGAAGCCGAGCTTCACGCCCAAAGCGTCCATCAGCACCATCGCGATGCCGGTGAGCACCGCGTGCACGAGGTACAGCACCGGCGCGAGGAACATGAAGGTGAACTCGATCGGCTCGGTGACGCCGGTGAGGAACGAAGTGAGCGCGAGGCTGAGCAACAACCCGCCGACCGCCTTGCGGCGCCCGGGCAGCGCGTTGCGGTACATCGCGAGGCACGCTGCCGGGAGCCCGAACATCATCACCGGGAAGAAGCCCGCCATGAATGCGCCCGCGCTCGGATCGCCGGCGAAGAAGCGCTTGATGTCGCCGGTCGCGCCGTTGAAATCGCCGAGCAGGAACCATGGGACGTTATTGAGGATGTGGTGCAGCCCGGTGACCAGCAGCAGCCGGTTGAGCAGCCCGAACAGGAACAGCCCGATCGGCCCGGCGCCGAGCACCCAGCGGCTGAGCGTGTCGATGCCCGCCTCGAACCACGGGAAGCCGAGCCCGAACAGCACCGCGCCTGCCAGCCCCGCGAGGCCCGCGACGATCGGCACGAAGCGGCGCCCGGCGAAGAAAGCCAGATAATCGGGCAGCTTGATGTTCGAGAAGCGATTGTAGAGCACGCCCGCGGTGATCCCCGAAAGGATGCCCGCGGCGACGCTGAGCTTGCCGATCTCCTTCGCGCGCCACGCCGCCTGCTCGAGTGCGGGCGCCGAAGCGATCTCTAACGGCAGATGCAGCAATACCTTGGCGCCCTCGACCGCGACGAGATAGGCGACCACCCCGGCGAGCGAGGCCGCGCCGTGATTTTCGCGCGCAAGGCCGACCGCGACCCCGGCGGCGAACAACAGGCCGAGATTGGAGAAGATCGCCTCGCCCGCCGCGGCGATGAAGGCAATGCCGAGCAGATCGGGCTGGCCGATCCGCAGCAGCAGCGCGGCGATCGGCAGCACCGCGATCGGCAGCATCAGCGCGCGGCCGAGCGGCTGCGCCTTGGCGAGCAGGGTTGCGGGTCGGAAGGTCATGCCAGTGCCTCTCGGGCGAGTGCGCGCACCTCGGCGGGGGATTCGGCGTCGCACGCTTTCCCTGCCAGCTTTACGCATATGTCCATGTCGAGCCGGCGGACGGCGGCCTTGAGCCCCGGAATGGCTGCGGGAGTCGCCGACAGCTCGGTCATGCCGAGCCCGATCAGGATCGGTGCGGCCAGCGGATCGGAGGCGAGCCCGCCGCAAACACCCGCCCAGCGGCCGGCTTGCTGCGCGCCCTTGCCGACCTCGCGGATCAGGCGGAGCACGGCCGGATGCAGCGCATCGATCCGCTGCGACACCGCCGCATTCCCGCGATCGGCGGCGAGCGTATATTGAGTCAGATCGTTGGTTCCGATCGACAGGAAATCGGCTTCGCGCGCGATCTGCCCGGCGAGCATCGCCGCTGCCGGGGTCTCGATCATCACGCCGAGCTGCACGGTTTCGGCTATGCCCAATTCGGCCTGCACTTCGCCGAGCAGCGCCCGCACCGGCCGGTAATCGCCCAGATCGGCGATCATCGGCAGCATGATCCGGCATTGGCTCGCCGGCACGCCGCGCAGGATCGCGCGGAGCTGGAGCCGCATCAGATCCGGCCGCGCAAGGCTTAGCCGCACCCCGCGCAGGCCGAGCGCCGGGTTCTCCTCGCCGCCCGTCGGCAGATAGGGCACCGGCTTGTCGCCGCCGATGTCGAGGGTGCGGACGATCAGCGGACGATCGCCGAGCGTGGCGGCGATCCGCGAATAGGTATCGCGCTGCTCGTCCTCGTCGGGCGCGGTTTCGCGTTCGAGGAACAGGAATTCGGTGCGGAGCAGCCCGCAGCCTTCGGCACCCGCCGCGACCGCGGCAGCCGCATCGGTCACCGAGCCGAGATTGGCGAAGATATGGATCCGCGTGCCGTCGGCCATGCGGCAGGGTTCGTGCGCCTCGGCGGCATCGCGTGCGCGGCGCTCGCGCGTGGCGGACAGGCGCTCGCTGGCCCCGGCGAGCGCATCGGCGCCCGGCTCGACGCTGAGCGCGGCGGCATCGGCATCGAGGATCAGCGGCGTTCCGTCGGCGATGGCCAGCACGCCCTCGCCTGCGGCGACCAGCATCGGGATGCCGGCCGAGGCGGCGAGGATCGCGACATGCGAGGTGGGGCCGCCCGCCGCGGTGCAGATCCCGGCGAGGTTGGTGGCGTCGAGCGCGAGGAATTGCGAAGGCAGCAGATCCTCGGCGATCAGGATCG
>JASLBO010000299.1 GCA_030146605.1 Sphingomonas sp.
GACGACGAAGCGGCCTGCGCTGGTTTCGATGGCCACGCGGGGATTGGGCGGGGTGGCCGGCGCTTGCGCGAACGCGGGAAACGCCACGAGCGTCAGCAGAAAAGCAGCGGTCCAGCGCATTCACGTCCTCCTCGTCATCCCGGCGCAACCCGGGATGACGGTAATGGAGATGTCGCACCCCGCAACCGGAAATCAGCCCGCCAGCGCCTTCTTCAACAACTCGTTGACCACCGCGGGGTTGGCCTTGCCCGCCATCGCCTTCATCGTCTGGCCGACGAAGAAGCCGAACAAGGCCTCCTTGCCGCCGCGATATTGCTCGAGCTGATTGGGGTTCTTCGCCAGCACCTCGGCGATCACCGCCTCGATCGCGCCGGTGTCGCTGGTCTGCTTGAGCCCGCGATCCTCGACGATCTTGCCCGCGCCGTCGCCGGTCTCGAGCATGATCTCGAACACCTGCTTGGCGAGCGGACCCGAGATCGTCCCGTCGGCGACCAAGGCGAGCAATTCGGCGCCCTGGACGGGGCTCACCGGGCTCGCATCGAGATCCTTGCCGAGGCGATTGAGCGCACCGTACAAATCCGAGATCAGCCAGTTGGCAGCGGCGCGCGCGACTTCCTGTTCGCCCTTGGCCTGAACCCGCGCCGACTCGGCCAGCAGCGCCTCGAACCAGCGCGCCGTATCGGCATCGGCGGTCAGCACCGCGGCATTATACGCGCTGAGCCCGAGGCTGCTCTCATAGCGGCGGCGCTTGGCGTCGGGCAGCTCGGGCAGGCTCGCCTGGCACGCGTCGAGAAATGCGTCGTCGAGCACCAAAGGCAGCAGATCGGGATCGGGGAAATAGCGATAATCGTGCGCGTCTTCCTTCGAACGCATCGAGCGCGTCTCGCCGCGATCGGGATCGAACAGCCGCGTCTCCTGCACGATCCGCCCGCCGCTCTCGAGCGTCTCGACCTGGCGCCGCGCCTCATATTCGATCGCCGCCATGACGAAGCGCACCGAATTGACGTTCTTGGTCTCGGTCCGCGTGCCGAGTTCGTCGCCCGGCTTGCGCACGCTGACATTGACGTCGGCGCGCATCGAGCCTTCTTCCATATTGCCGTCGCAACTGCCGACATAGCGCAGGATCGAGCGCAGCTTCTTGACGTAAGCCCCGGCTTCGGCAGGCGAACGCATGTCCGGCCGGCTGACGATCTCCATCAGCGCGACGCCCGCCCGGTTGAGATCGACATACGAGCGCGTCGGATGCTGGTCGTGCATCAGCTTGCCGGCATCCTGCTCGATATGGATGCGCTCGATCCCGATTTCCTTGGTAAAGGCCTCGGGGTCCTTCTCGTCGAGGCTGATCTCGATCCGCCCCTCGCCCACGATCGGGTGGTAGAGCTGGCTGATCTGATAGCCCTGCGGCAGATCGGCGTAGAAATAGTTCTTCCGGTCGAACCGCGAATATTTGTTGATCACCGCGCCCAGCGCCATGCCGGTGCGCACCGCCTGGCGGATGCACTCCTTGTTGGGCGTCGGCAGCATGCCCGGCATCGCCGCGTCGATCAGCGACACCTGGCTGTTGGGCTCGGCGCCGAATTCGGTCGAGGCGCCCGAGAAGAGCTTGGCGTTGGAGGTCACCTGCGCGTGGACCTCGAGGCCGATCACGACCTCCCATTCGCCGGTGTCGCCCTGGATGCGGTAGGATGCTTCGGTCATGGATGGGTCTCTGGTGTGATGAGCATGAGGTCGGGAAAATAGGAGCGAAACCGGCGCGGGTCGCGCGTGAGCAGCGTAGCGCCAAGCGTTTGCGCATGCCCACCGATAAGGAAGTCGGGCAACAAGGATAGCCGATCGCCGCCGCGCTTACGATACTCGCGATAGGCCTGCCCCCCGAGCCAGGCCGATATTAGGTCGGTGTCGGCCAGTGCAACATCCAGGCGATCGAGGCTGCTTTGGAGCTCTTCCGCGGACTGAAGGTAATGGGCCACTTCCGCCGCCACGATCCATCCTGTCACCAGTTGATCGTCCAGCCTACCGTCCCGGAGTCTGGCATGCGACCACGGTCGCCAGACGGGATCGCTCCCGAAAGTATCCAGAATGATATTCGAGTCGACATAGATCATATAAAGGGATCGTCGCCACGCAACTCGATCATCATTTCATCGGTAGTCATGCCGTTCTTGATGATCCCGGTGACGGCCTTGATATCCGCCTCAATCCGCGCGAGCCGCTCCTCACGTGTTTCCGCGCGATCAGGCAACACCACCACCTCGCCGCGATCATTGATTCCAACGCGGACCGGGCCACCGGGAACGAGCCCGCTCTTGTCACGAATCGCCTTTGGCAGGAGCACTTGCCCCTTGCTGGTCATATTGACACGCGTTTCCTCGGTGATCTTCGTAAGCACGTTCATGACAGACCTCCAGTGTTACCTAAGGTAACACCTTAATGACTGCACTACAACTACCACCAACTATCCGGCCGCGCGACGAACCCCGCGCGCTGCTCGATCGCCAGCCCGGCGTCGAGCACGCCCTGCTCGTCGAGCGGCTTGCCGATGATCTGCAGCCCCAGCGGCAGCCCGCCCTTGTCGAGCCCGCCGGGCACCGACATCGCCGGCAGCCCGGCGAGCGAACTCGGGACGGTGAAGACGTCGTTCAGATACATCGCCAGCGGGTCGTCCGATTTCTCGCCCAGCGCGAACGCCGCGCTCGGCGCCGTCGGCGTCAGCAGCAAGTCGCAATAGGCCCAGGCATTCTCGAAATCCCGTGCGATCAGCGTCCGCACCTTCTGCGCCTGGGTGTAATAAGCGTCGTAGAAGCCCGCCGACAGCACATAGGTCCCGATCAGGATGCGGCGTTTCACTTCCTCGCCGAAGCCCGCCGCACGCGTCGCCGCGTACATATCCTGGAGGTTCTGCCCCTCGGCGAGCTCGCGCAGCCCGTAACGGACGCCGTCATAGCGCGCGAGGTTGGACGAGGCTTCGGCCGGCGCGATGATGTAATAAGCCGGCAGCGCATATCTGGTGTGCGGAAGCGACACTTCGACCACCTCGGCGCCGGCGTCCTTCACCCAGTCGATGCCCTGCTGCCACAAAGCCTCGATCTCGGCGGGCATGCCATCGACGCGATATTCCTTGGGGATACCGATCTTCTTGCCGCTGAGATTGCCCGAGAGGTTCGCTTCCCATTTGGGCACCTGCAGCTCGAGCGACGTCGAATCCTTCGGATCGAACCCGGCCATGTTCTCGAGCAGGATCGCGCAGTCGCGCACGTCGCGCGCCATCGGCCCCGCCTGATCGAGCGACGAGGCGAACGCCACCACGCCCCAGCGCGAGCAGCGGCCATAGGTCGGCTTGATCCCGCTGATGCCGGTGAACGAAGCGGGCTGCCGGATCGAGCCGCCGGTATCGGTGCCGGTCGCGCCGGGCACGATCCGCGCCGCGATCGCCGCCGACGAACCGCCGGACGAGCCGCCCGGGGCCAGCGGGGCATTGTCGCCGCCGCCGCACCGCCACGGCGAGATCACATTGCCGAAATAGCTGGTCTCGTTGGACGAGCCCATCGCGAACTGGTCCATGTTGAGCTTGCCGAGCATCCCCGCCCCGGCATCCCACAGCCGCTGCGACACGGTCGATTCATAGACCGGCTTGAAGCCTTCGAGGATATGGCTCGCGGCGGTGGTCTGCACGCCCTTGGTGGCGAACAGGTCCTTCATGCCGATCGGCACCCCGGCGAGCGGCCTGAGCGTCTCGCCCGCCGCGCGCGCTGCGTCTGCCTCCTTGGCCGCGGCGATGGCGTGGTCGGGGGTCTCGACGATGAACGCGTTGAGCGCCTTCGCCTTGCTCACCTTGACCACGAACGCGTCGGCGACTTCGCGCGCCGAGAAGGTGCCCATGCGGATGCCATCGCGCAGATCCGCGATGCCGAGATCGGTAACGTCGGTCACTGTACTTCCCCGTTCGTGCTGAGCTTGTCGAAGCACAGCGGGCCGCAAGCTCCAGTGCCGGAGAGGTGCCCTTCGACTAGCTCAGGGCGAACAATGGGGTGGATGATACGCATCATTCGACCACCTTCGGCACGGTGAAGAAGCCGTGCTCGCCCTGCGGCGCGTTCTGGAGAACGGCGTCGCGCTGCTTGCCCTCGGTGACCACGTCTTCGCGCAGCCGCAGCGTGTTGGGGATCACCGCGGTGGTCGGCTCGACGTTCGACGTGTCGACCTCCCCGAGTTGCTCGATCCAGCCGAGGATGTTGTTGAGCTCTGGCGCGAGGCGCTCGGCATCGGAATCGCTGATCGCGATCCGGGCGAGGCTGGCGACCTTCTTCACGGTTGCAGTATCTACGGACATGACGGCGCGACTATCAGCCGCGCCCCTGCCCTTCAAGCATTGCTATTCGAACGGACCGCCGAACGGCGTTTCGCCCACGAACAGCTGGCGTCGGGGAACGGTACGGACCTCGATCTTCCCGGCAACATAGGCTGAGCGCAGCGCGGCACGGTCCGCCGGCGCGCGCGCTGCGTTGCCCGCTAGCTTCCACTCCGCGCCCTCGAGCACGAACCAGTCCCCGCTGCTGCATATATAGCTCCCGGTTGACGCGGCTTTCTCGCTCTCCGGAAAGCAGCTCGCGCGCAACAAGATCGCTTCGCGTGGCCCAAGCATCAACAGGCTGCATTGCTCTTTGTCGATGCACGCGGTTTGCCCGGCAATCGCGTCGCGCAAGGCTTCGGGCATCGCAACACCCTGCGGCAACAGCCGCGTGTTGGCGACGACTTCGGCCCGCCGCCTTTCGACGCGATCGCCCTGCTCCACATCCCATGCGGTTTTCGCGCGGGTGACTTCCTTTGCCTTTGCTGCGGTCGCGGCGTCAGCCGAAGCCTGCAGCTTCCTGAGCGCCGCGCGTCCCGGCGCGCCGAAATCGAACGCCAGCGCACTCCAGTCAAACCGCTCGGGCGTCACCTTACCCGATTCGAGCCGGGCCACCTGGTCATGCGTGGAAATCGCGTTGAAGCTGACCAGCGGCGTCGCAAGCACCAGCGCCACACCGCACACGACGAACGCCAGCACGAGATTGAGCGGCCGCACCCGCGCGGCCCAGTGCAGCCGGCCGAGCACCAGCGCGACCAGATAAGCCCCTGCCCACATGCAGGCGATCACAACGAACACCACCGCCCAGAGGCGCTCGGGGGTGAAGCCATATTGCCCGATGCGCAGCCCGGTGGCGACCGCGGCGAGCAGCGCCAGCGGCAGCATCACCGCCGCCAGCCCCATCGCGCCATAGCGCAGCAGCGGAAAGCGCCGCTCCTCGGCGGGGGCGTTGCCGATCACTGCATTGGCGAGGATCAGCGCGCCGACGACGCAGCTCAGCAGGATCGGCGTGGTGTCGCTGGTAGCCTCCCACAATGCGTTCAGGCCGGTGAAGGGCAAGGCCAGCACGAACAGCAACAGCCCCGCCGCGAGCACCGGCGCCAGCACCGACAGCACCAGCGCCACCACCCGCTGGAGCAGCCGCACCACGCCGTCATGCTCGCGTAGCAGCCCCAGCGCCGCGCCGAAGGCCAGCCCGATCAGCGCGCGCCAGAACCAGTCCTTCCGAAGCAGTTCCTTGAGCAAGTCGATCTTGATCAGATCGAACAGCATCGCCAGCAGCCACGCCAGCGCGAACACGATCGCCACGAAGATCCAGCAGGCGGCGAACAGCACGACATTGGTCCAGGCGTGGTCGTGCACCGCCGGATAGGGAAAGCGCCGCGCCCCTTCGTCGCGCGCGGCCTGGAACAGCGGCGCCGCGATCGCAATCGCCAGCACCAGGCTGACCATCCGCCAGCCTTCGCCGGTGCTCCAATTTTCCGACGGTCCGTTCCATGCGACGACGAGCGCGCCGACCAGCGCGACCGACACCGAAAACGCAATCGAGGCCCACCACAGCCGCCGCTCGAGGGTGAAGCCCGCCAGCCCCGCCAGCAATGTCACGCCCATCAGCGCAGCGGCTTCGAAGGTCGAGAGATGGGCGCGGTAGCCGCTACCGAGGATGGCATGTACGCAGAGCCCCGCGGCCAGCCCGATCGCCGCAAGGATCAGCGGCCGCATTGCCCATGCCGGCTCGGCCGGAGCGCCCTCGCTTGCTTCGTGCACTTCCATTCCGCCCCCTCGACCCTGCAGATATTCCCCGCCGCAAGCATCGTTCGGTGGCGCCTTCGCGTCAACGCAGTTGCATCCGGGAAGGGCGTGCGCCACGGACGCCAAGGCACCGCGATCAGCCAATGCTGCATCGCAGAGTGGAGAGTGCGCTTGGCCCGGAAGTTCCTCTACGGCATCGTCATTTTGATCCTGCTCGCGCTCGCCGCGGCCTTTGCGTATCGCTTCTACGGCGTCGAGATCATGCGGCGGACCATGGTGCCGGCGGGCGACGTGGTGGCGCTCGCACCGCCCGAGCGCGGCGCCTATGCCCGCGCCGATATGTGGATCGCGCGGCCGGACAAGCCGGACAACCCCGCGCTCTGGGTTCCGGCCGGCTATCAGCCGGCGACAAGGCCCGCGGCGGCGGTGTTCTTCATCCATCCCACCTCGTTCCTCGATACGAAGACGTGGAATGCACCGCTCGACAATCCGGATGCCAACAACCGCGCCGCCTTGTTCCTGCGCGGTCAGGCGAGCGCGTTCAATTCGGTCGGCACGATCTGGGCCCCCCGCTACCGCCAAGCAACCTTCGGTGCCTTCCTGACCAGCAAGTCGGAGGCGCAAAAGGCGCTCGATTTCGCCTATCGCGACGTGCTCACGGCGTTCGACCAGTTCATAACCGAGGCGGGCAACCGGCCGATCATCCTCGCCGGGCACAGCCAGGGCGCGCTGCACCTTTCGCGCCTGCTGGTAGAACGCATCGCCGGAAAGCCGATCGCGAAGCGTATCGTCGCGGCCTATGTGGTGGGCTGGCCGGTTTCGGTTTCGACCGATCTCCCCAAAATGGGGCTTCCCGCCTGCGCAAGCGCCGATCAGGCGGGGTGCATCCTGTCGTGGCAGAGTTTCTCCGAGCCCGCCGATCCGTCGCTGATCGTCGACACCTTCGACGGCACGACCGGCTTCACCGGACAGCCGCGCGCGGGCACGCCGATGGTCTGCACCAATCCGCTCACCGGCAAGCCCGACGATGCGGCGCCGGCGGAGGTTAACCTCGGCACGCTGATTCCCGATGCCAATTTTCAGTCGGCGCAGCTGGTGATCGGCCGCGTGCCCGCGAGCTGCGAAGGCCGCGGCTTCCTGACGATCGGGAACGACCCGCCCGATTTCGGGCAATATGTCCTTCCGGGCAACAATTACCACGTGTTCGATTTCAGCCTGTTCTGGGCGAATGTGCGCAAGGACGCCGAACGGCGGCTGGCGGCGTACGGGAAGTGATCACCACCGCTCCCGCCGAGTTTCGCGCCGTGCTGCCTTCGGGCGGACGTCTGCTCGGCCTCGACGTCGGGACGAAAACGATCGGGACGGCGCTGTGCGACGCCGGCTGGAGCTTCGCCAGCCCGGCCCTGCTGATCCGCCGCACCAAATTCATCAGGGACAAGGCCGCGCTGGCGGAGCTGATCGCGAAGCAACAGGTAAAGGGCCTCGTCGTCGGCCTCCCGCTCAACCTCGACGGCACCGACAGTCCGCGCACCCAGTCCACCCGCGCCTTCGCCCGCAACCTCGACGACATGGGCCTGCCGATCCTGCTCTCGGACGAGCGCTGGTCGACGGTCGCGGTCGAGCGCACGCTGATCGAACAGGATTTCAGTCGCGCCCGCCGCGCCGAGATGATCGACAACATGGCCGCCGCGCACATCCTCCAGGGCGCGATCGACGGCCTCGTCAACGCCTGAAGTGTAGCGCCATCGATCCGGGCGATCTCAATTCACCTGAGCCGTCGCCCCCGCGTCCTGCTCGGCGAGAAGCTGCCGTGCATGATCGGCGACGCGATAACGCTCGATGAGCTCGGCGAATGCCTGTGCCGTCATCTTGTTGCGCAAGCGTCTGGAAGCGATCTCGATCTTGCGGTTCTTGTGACTGATCTTCGCGCGCCTCGCGCCCTTTGCGCGACCGGGCAGGGATGCGTCGGCGGTCAGGAATATGCTGAACCGCAGCCCGTTGCTGTTGGCGGCGCCGCCGACCACCTGATAGCCGACCTGCTCGATTTCGCTCCACGATACTGGACGATCCACACCGTCGAGGATCAGCCTGTCCGGATGGAGCGTGACGAACGGCTTCTCGCCGCGGATCAGCAGCACGACTCCGATGATCAGGAAGACCAGTCCGATGCCACCGGCCACTCCGGCGAGCGAACTGATGTCGCTCGGCAGTTGCGACTCCTGAACCGTGATCCCGATCGCCATCGCGGCGAAGAACAGCCCGAAGACGAGCAGGACCCATCCGCCGGCCCTGGTGCTGTCGCGCACCTCCACCGCCTCCGATTCTATCGCGCCTGCAGCCGTCTCCAGCGTCTCGCGATGCACCCGGTGCCTCTCGCGCGCGCGGCCGGTGAAATCGGCGCTCAGCGCGCGAAACAGCTGGTCCGGATCGGCGAACAGCGCCGACACCCGTGCCATCGCATCCTGCGGGGGCGGGGCGGTGACTTCGGCGAGCAGCGCCGGCCCGGGCGTCACTCCCAAGGCGGCGAGACGCTGGTGCCGCGGCGGGTGGGTGTCGGTCGGATGAGGCTGGGGCGCTTCCTCGATCCCCATCGGATCCTCAAGCCCGCTTTCCCGCGCCCGATCGAGGGTGGCCGCGATCAGGTCGGCGGGCGCAGTCTCCGGATGCTCGAATGCCGCACCCAGCGTCTCGGCGATGCGCGCCTCGACGGCATCGGTGCGCAGCAGCGCCCGCGCCTGTGCATCCGGCGACGTGATGCGCGCGCCGGCTTCGTCGGCGGCGAATTCGCGCAGCCGGCTCCAGTGCATCACCGCGCGATCGAAGCGGTCCATCACGAACAGCCCAGCTTCGACCGCAGGGCGCGTGATCCACCCGTCCGAACCGTCCTGCCCGCGCCCCGCCAGAACCATCGCGGCGAGCGAGCGGTTCACCCCGGCATAGATCGGCACGAAGCGCAGGCTGTATTCGGTGTCTCCGCCGGTAAAATGGCCCAATTCGTGGCCGATGATCGCCTCGGCCTCGTCCTGGCGGAGGAGCGGCAAATAGGGCAGCGGAAGGTAGAGCGTGCGGCCCTCGATTCGCTGGCCGCCCGGCGACAGCAATTTGGGTCCGGAGGTGACGAAGAAGCCGCGGGTCAGACCGAGGACGATCTGGTCGGGGCGCAGGGCGCTCAGCCGGTCGGCCAGCCCGTCGACCCATTGCCACAGGCCCGGCGCTTCGGCGCGCGAGACGTTGCGGCCCTCGATCTCGAGCGGATCGGGCTCGAAAAATGCGAGCGTGTGGCGCAAATTAAACAGCGCCTTGCCCGCGGTCCATAGCGAGAAGCCCATCACCACCACCGCAATGAGCATCAGCTTCATATCGCGCGTGCCCGGATCTTCGAACTCCACCAGCGGCGCCACCTCGAAAGCAACCGCGGCGACAACCGCGAGCGCGGTCGCCACCACCTGCACGCCGAGCAGCACCGGCAGCGCGCGCCGCACCAGGCCGAAGCCACGCTCCAGTGCATCCCGTGACTGACGCCCGGCCCAGCCGAGCGCGGTGGAGCCGAACAGCATCAGCACCGAGATCGCGAGCACGAGTGCGGCGCCGACGATCACCACCGGAGGCAGATATCCGCGAACGCTCTCGACGCGG
>JASLBO010000427.1 GCA_030146605.1 Sphingomonas sp.
CTTCGGCCCGCTGCTGAAGGGTCTGCGCAAGCGCGGGGGTGGTGGCGAGCAGTGCAAGCGGAAGCAGCAAAGATCGTTTCATGCGCGGAGCCTATCGCCAAACCGCGCCGGGGCAACCGCCGAGACGCGCAACAGGGCATAACCAGCGGGCATCCGCTCTCCCGGCGAACGCCGGATGACGGTGCGCGAGAACCGGCCTAGGATGAACTCGATGCGCGCCGCCCCCGAGATCTTCCTCCTCGCCCAGCAACTCGCGCGCGGCGGGCAACTCGCCGAAGCGCGTGCTGCTTATGCCCGCAGCATCGACACGCACCCCGATTTCCTCCCCGGCTATCTGGCGCTGAGCGGGCTGGCCGCGCACCAGGGCGACACGAATATAGCGCTCAGCGTCCTGCGCGCGGCGCTCGCCCGTGCCGACGGCAATGCCGCCGCGCGTCACGCGGTTCGCCGCCCGCTCGCCGGATTGCTCGCGGCGCTTCGACCGGCCCGATTCGACCCCGCCCTGGAAGCCGATCTGCTCGCCTGCCTGGGCGACGAACGCCTTGATCCGCAACCCTTGGCGCGCGTCGCCGCCGCGCTGCTGCTGCACAAGCATGGCGACGCCGGCAGCGACCCGCTCTGGCGGGCCTTCCTCACCCGCTGCATCAACACCCATGCCGAGATGGAAGCGCGCCTCGTCGCGATGCGCGACGCGTTGCTCCATTCGGGTGACGCGAGTTCGCCGCTGCTGCCGCTGCTCGCGCTCCAGGCCTTCGCCAACCAATATGTCTGGCCCGCGCCTGACCTTGCCGCCGAGGGCGCGCTGGCGGCGCTCCTGCACCTTCCCGAGGAGGTCCACTGGCCGCCGCTCGCCGGTCGCCTCCGGGAACTGGCCACCGAGCGCCAACTGGCCGCGAACATACCCGGCTTCTCGCCCGTCGCCGATGGCCTCTCCGCCGAAGTCCGCCGCCAATATGAGCAACATCCCTATCCGCGCTGGCAGGCGCTGCCTGAATCGCGCCGCGCCGACTTCCGGCAAATTCTCGAAAGCCTGCCCGGCATCGACCGCGCCGCGCTCCCGCACGCGCCGCTCCGGCTGCTCGTCGCCGGCTGCGGCACCGGCTATGAGGCGCTCGATCTGGCGCGGACGGATCCGGGCCTGTCTGTCACCGCGATCGATCTCAGCCGCGCCAGCCTCGCTTTTGCCAGGCGCAAGGCCGACGAACTCGGCATCGCCAATATCCGCTTCGTGCAGGGCGACATCCTCGCGCTGCAGGCGCTGGGCGAGCACTTCCACCTCGCCACCAGCACCGGCGTCCTGCATCATATGGCCGATCCCGATGCCGGGCTGGCGAGCATCGCCGGCGTACTGGTCCCTGGCGGGGTGATCCGGCTGGCGCTCTACAGCCACCGCGCCCGTGCGCCGATCCGCGCCGCGCATACGCTGATCGCCGAACGCGGGTGGCAAAGCGATGCCGGGGGGATCCGCGCCTTCCGCGCCCACATTCTCGCGCTACCCGCCGAAGATCCGCTCGCAATCCTGCGCGACAGCGACGATTTCTACAGCCTCAGCGGCTGCCGCGACCTGGCTTTCCACGTCCATGAGCGGCATTATCGCTTTCCGGAGATCGCCGCGCTGGTCGCCGGCGCAGGGCTTCGGCTGGCGGGCTTCGACGCCCCTCCCGACGCGATGGAATGCTTCCGCGCGATGCACGGAGCGACGGCGGACCCGCTCGATCTGACTTTATGGGACGCGGTGGAAGCCGACCACCCGTTCCTGTTCGCCGGGATGATCCAGTTCTGGTGCCAAAAGCCCTGAAGATCCTCCCTCGCGCAGCGGGGGAGGATCTAGGCTACCGCTTTACGATAGACTTCCTCATCGAGCTCGGCTTCCCAGCGGGCCACGGTCGTCGCCACCACGAGGTTCGCGCTCGTGCTCGGCACCGTTCGGGTCATGTCGAGCAGCCGGTCGAACGGCAGCACGAACCCCACCACCAAAGCGGTCTGCTCGGGCGGCACCCCCACTGCCGAGAGCACCGCCGCCAGCATGAACAGCGACGCCGACGGCACCGGGGCCGTCCCGAACGCGGCGAGCGCCCCGGTCAGCAGCACCATGGCATAGACTTGCGGGCCCAGCGGCGTGCCGAATGCCTGCAGCGCGAACATGCTGAGCAGCCCGACATACATCGCCGTGCCGTCCTTGCCGATGCTGGCGCCGAGCGGCAGCACCGTCGAGAAGACCGGCCGCCCGATTCCGAGATTCTTCTCGGCCACGCGCATCGCCACCGGCAGGGTCGCCGAACTCGACGCGGTCGAGAAGGCGACGACCAGCGCATCGACGATCCCGCGGAAGAAGGGCAGCACCGGCAGTCTGGCGAGCAGCCGCAGGATCAGACTGTGCACGATCACGATCTGGATCAGCGACCCCAGCACCACCGCCAGCGCCAGCCAGCCGACATTGACGAACACGGCCGCGCCGTTCGCCGCGACGGCATTGGCGATCAGCGCGAACACTCCGAACGGCGTCGCCTCCATGACGATCCCGACGACCTTGAGCAGCACTGCGGATATGGATTGCAGCAAAGCGGCGAACGGCTTGCCCGGCTCCCCCGCCACAACGGTGCCGACCCCGACAAGGATCGCGACGAGAATCAGGGCGAGCATATCGCCCTTCGCCAGCGCCTCGAAGATGTTGAGCGGGATGATCCCGATCAACTGCTGGTACGGCGTCACCGGATCGCCCAGCGCATGCGGGGCGGCGGTGCCCAGCGGCGCCCCGACCCCCGGCTGGACCAAAGTCGCGACCAGCATCCCCACCGACACCGCAATCGCAGTGGTCAGCGCGAACAACCCGATCGTGCGTCCGCCCAGTCCCCCCAGGCGCCTCGGATCGGCCAGCGCGGTGATCCCCGCGGCAATCGTCACCAGCACGATCGGCGCCACCAGCATCCGGATCGCGCGAACGAACAGATCGCCCATGAACTGGACGTACGGCGTGCCCTGCGGCCAGACGAACGCGAAAACCAGTCCCAGCGCCAGCGCGCCGAGCACACGCTTCCACAACGCAATGGCGAACCAGCGGCTCAGCATTCCGCTATCCGCACGGAGCCTCGGGCACTATCGTGCTCCGGCGAAGGCCGGAGCGCTGGAGGCTTGGCCCACCGCCATGTTGCCAACGCTCCGGCCTTCGCCGGAGCACAGCTGTTCGGCGCTTTCAACG
>JASLBO010000439.1 GCA_030146605.1 Sphingomonas sp.
TGCCCTCCCGTCGTTTTCGCGCCCGTTCTGCCCTGCGTATCAGCGGCCCTGCACTTCGGGAAGGTCCATCGAGTCCATGATCCGCACGACGCGAGCCCGCCGGCCGCGGGAGGGTCGCCGGACGAGTTCGTTTCGCATTCAATCGCGGCCCGGATCATTTGCTATGGACTCGAAGTCACGGGCGAGTAACCTTGCGATGGTCTGATCTGTATCAACATCGAGTCGCACGGAGCAAAGTTCCGCCCGATCATCTGGGCGGTGCTATGCGACCGTAGATTAGGGCAATAGTGATATTCTGATGACGCGGTCGACTCCGTCGCGGCGCGCCACAGTCATGATTCTAATGCTGTTGTAGGCATTTACTGCCTGCGTGCTGCGCTGCGACAAGAGGAGATGGATGTGCCCATTTATACCGGCAACAATGCCAACAACACCCTTAACGGCTCCAATGGCAACGACACCATCTATGGTCTCGGTGGGCACGATCGCCTCTATGGCCGCGGCGGCAACGACATCATCTATGGTGGCACCGGCAACGACCATATCGAAGGCAATGACGGCAACGACACGCTCAACGGCGAAGATGGCAATGACGATATTTTCGGCGGCAGCGGCAACGATACGCTCGACGGCGGCGGCGATGACGATCAGCTCTCGGGCGGCACCGGCAATGACGTACTGATCGGTGGCGACGGCAATGACCAGCTCTCGGGCGAGGACAATGACGACACGCTTTCGAGCGGCAACGGCAATGACCAGCTTTATGGTGGCAACGGCAACGACACGCTGACCGGGGGCGCGGGGCTCGATTATATCGATGGCGGCGCGGGCACCGACACCGCGGTCTATTCGGGGTCGCTTGGCGACTATACCGTCTATCGCTTCGGGCCGCTCACCGGCGTGGTCCATAACGGCGCTGGCGGCCCGGGCTCGGGCGCGGACGGCGCCGACCTGCTGGTCGCGGTGGAGCGGCTGCAATTCGCGGACGTCACCATCGATCTCACCGGCAACAACGCGCCGATCGCGTCGAACGACGCAGTCGCGCTCACCGAGGACGCCGGATCGTACAATAGCGGCACCGCGAGCGTGCTGGACAACGACTTCGACTTCGAAGGCGATACGCTGACCGCCACTCCCGGCGTGTTCAGCGGCACCTACGGGACGCTGACGCTGAACGCCAACGGCACCTATAACTACGTGCTCAACGCCACTGCCCAGACGCTGGCGCAGGGGCAGGTGACGCAGGACAGCTTTACCTACACCGCGTCCGACGGCAGCGCATCGGACACTGCCAATCTCGTTTTCACCATCAGCGGCATCAACGACGCCCCCGTGGCCAATCCGGACAATGCGACGACGAGCGAAAATGCGACGGTGCTGATCGATGTCCGCGCCAACGACACCGATGTCGACAATGGCGCGGTGCTCACGGTCACTTCTGCCTCCGCACCGGCCGGGCAAGGCAGCGCAGCGGTGGTAGCCAACCAGGTCCAGTTCAATCCGGGCGGCGACTTCGATCATCTCGCGGTCGGCGCGACCCAGACAGTCACGCTGAACTACACGATCGCAGATCAGTTCGGCGCAACCAGCGCCTCGACCGTAGCGGTCACCGTCACCGGCACCAATGACGGCCCGGTCGCCAGTCCCGACACCGCGGGGACGAGCGAGAATGCCAGCGTCCTCGTCAACGTCCTCGCCAACGACACCGATGCCGACGACGGCGCGGTGCTCAGCGTAACGGCTGCCTCGGCTCCAGGGGGTCAGGGCAGTGCGTCAGTCGTCGCCAATCAGGTCCAGTTCGCCCCCGGCAGTGACTTCGATTATCTCGCGGTCGGCGAGAGCACGGTAATCACCGTCGATTATTCGATCGCCGACGAGAACGGCGCCACTTCTGCGTCGACTATCGCAGTCACCGTCACCGGCACCAATGATGCCCCGACGATAGACGCCGGCGGCACCGATGCGACCGCAGCGGTCACCGAGCTGCCCAATGGCGACCCCAATGAGAACGCCTTCACCCATCAGGACAGCGGCACGATCGCGTTCGACGATCTCGATCTCAGCGACACCCATAGCGCCAGCTTCGCGCCGCAGGGCGGCGGCTATCTCGGCACGTTCAGCCTCGACTCCGTCAATCAGGCAGGCGACAGCGTCGGCTGGGACTTCGCGGTCGATGACAGCGCGAACGATTTTCTCGACGACGGCGAGACGCTGACCCAGACCTACACCGTCACCGTCGACGATGGCCATGGCGGCACGACCACGCAGGACGTCATCGTCACGATCACCGGCGAGGGGGACAATCTGCCGCCCGACGCAGTCGACGATGCCTATGCGGTGAACGGCAACGTCACCCTTACCGTGGATGCGAATGACGGCGTGCTCGCCAATGACACCGACGATGGAGGCGTCGGCACCGGCCCGGGCGAGGCCTCGGTCACGGCGTTCGACGCGACTTCAGCCAATGGCGGCACGGTGACGGTCAACCCCGACGGATCGTTCAGCTACGAGCCCCCGGCCGGGTTCAGCGGCGCCGACAGCTTCACCTACACCCTGACGGACGCCGATGGCGAAACCGACCTGGCGACGGTGACGGTCAACGTCAGCACTGACGCGGTGTGGTTCATCGACAATGCCGCGGTGGGCAGCGCCAATCTCGGCACCCAGGCAGATCCGTTCACCTCGCTCGCCGCGTTCAACGCGGCGCAGGGTACGCCCGAAGGTCCCGGTGCGGGCGACACCATCTATCTGCGCGAAGGCACCGGCACCTATGCCGAGGCCGACGGCATCAACCTGCTGAACGGCCAGACCCTCGTCGGCGGCGGGCAGGACCTGGTGATCGGCGCCGAGACGATCGAACAGGGCACCGGGCGCCCGACGATCGTCACGACGGGCGGCACCAACAATGGCGTCGACCTCGCCCAGAACAACAATGTCTCGGGGCTCGATATCGGCGACACCACCGGTGCTGGCCTCGCCGACAGCGGCGGCAGCGTCGGCAACCTGAGCGTAAGCGATGTCGGCAAATCGGGCACCGGCCAGATCGTCGACGTGGATCAGGGCGGCACGTTGAATGTTACGCTCAATAGCGCCGCGTCGACGGCGTCCAACGGCGGGGCGATCGACCTCGCCGGAGTCGGCGGCAGTTTCACCGTTGCCGGCGCGACGACGATTACCGGTGCCCATAGCGGCGGCGGCATCGCCATCACCGGCGCTTCGCTCACGGCGACCTTTGCGGGGGGCGGCACCGTCTCGACCGCCACCACCACCGCAGTGAACTTCGTCGGAAATACCGGCGCACTCGCGCTCGGCGGCGGATTCGACATCGTCACCACCAGCGGTGCCGGCCTGAACGCCAGCGGCGGCGGCACCGTCACCGCGACCGGCACCGGCAACAGCGTGACGTCTGGGGGCGGGGTCGCGGTCTCGGTCATCGGCACCGCGATCGGCGCAGCCGATCTCAGCTTCGAAAGCGTCTCCGCCAATGGCGGCAGCTACGGCATTCGCCTCAACGGCACCGGGTCGGACGGCGGGCTCCACATCACGGGCACCGGCACGGCCGAGGGCTCGGGCGGCACCCTCCAGAATATCGGCATCCGTGGCATCGAGGCGATCGACACCGCCGAGCTCGCGCTGGGCAATTTGACGTTGACCAACGCCAACACGGTCCACGGCACTTCGACCGATCTCGACCTCAGCGCATCGAACGCCGCGATCTATCTCAGCGGCGTCGATGGCGTGACGATCGGCAATGTCGACATCAATGGCGTTGCCGACACCGGCATCGTGGGGATCGATGTCGCCGATTTCGTGATGGACGGCAGCTCGATCACCGAGGCCGGGGACGCAGTGCACGAAAGCGGCATCAAATTCGTCAATCTGTCAGGCGATTCATCGATCTCGAACAGCGAGATCGCCTTCGCCGAGACCAACGGCCTCGACATCGTCAACACCGACGTGGATCTTGACCTCGTCCTCGACAACGTCGTCTTCCGCGACAGTCAGACGACGAACTCGAGCGGCCCGGCCAACCCCAATGGCGAAGGCGGCTTCCAGTTCCGCAGCTTCAGCACCGGCGCGGGCGCACCGGCAACCAACATCGAAATCATCGACAGCGATTTCGTCCGGCTTCGCACGCAGGCGATCCAGATCATCGGCAACGACGATAGCGTGCTGAGCGTCGACATCGTCAATAACCAGATCGACAGCGAAGCCGATATCGGCACCGCGATCGATCTCAACGCGGGCGGGGCCAGCCAGTTCGCTTTCAACGTGATCGACAACATCGTCCAGAGCCGCGGCGGCAACGCAATCAACGTCACCGGCTTCGGCGGCGCCGATCTCGAGGGCCGGATCAACGGCAACACTATCACCGCCAACGGCGTCGGTTCCGGCATCCGCATCCTGCCGCAGGACAGCGGGACCACCGCGATCGTCGAGGTACGCGACAACAATATTCTCATGGGCACCGGCAACGGCAGTGCGGCGATCGAAGTGCAGGCGCGCTTCGGCGATGCCCGGCTCGATCTCACGCTCGACAACAACACGCTGGACTCGAACCCTGGCGCGCTCGCCGACATCAACATCACTGCGGGCTCCTCCGCTTCGGGCGAAACCGCGCAAGTCTATGCCAACATCATCAACAACGACGTGCTCGCCGGCGGGCCGACCAACCTGCTCCGGCTCCGCACGGCGGACCTCGATGGCACGAGCGATCCGCGCATCTTCCTGCAAGGGTTTGTCGAAGGTGGACCGGGCCTCGACGACGATGCCGTCGCGACGTGGAACGCCAACGGCAACACTCCCGTCGCCACGCCGGCGAACGTCAACGTGACCCAGACCGGCGGGGCGACCGCGCCCGGCGCGGGCACCGCATTGGTGCCGGACAATCCGCCCCCGTCAGCGGGCTTCGCGGCGTTCAGCGACGATGACGATCTGTACCTGTTCCTCGGCGCGAGCGAACCGCACCCGCTCGCCGACGCATTCGCGGGCACCGCGGGATCGTTTGCGTGGGGAGACACCGATTATCAGGCGCAACATCATTATTCGGACCTGATGCTGCTCTGAGCAGGGGAAACAAGAGCCCTCTCCCCGCAAGCGGGGAGAGGGAGCCTGCGTCACCCACCCGATCCCTGCGAGGCGAAGCGCGCGGTCAGATCGAAGCTTTCACCGTCGAAAATCGTGCGGACATACGTGATCGCTTCGGCCTCGCGCCACGTCCAGCGTTCGAGCACGAGGCACGGCCGGTTCGCGTCGAGAGCGAGCGGCACCGCCGCGTCGCCGGCAGGCGCGGCGGTGATGCGGTGCTCGGCCTCGGTCCACGGCACGTGCGCGAGCAGCCAGCTCCCCGGCGGGGTCGCCGCGAAATCGGCGTTGCGCGCTTCGGGAACTGCGGCGAGATTGATCAGCCGGGCCTCAACGGCATAAGGCCGCTGATCGGCGAGGTGCACGCAGTGCAGCGACAGCAACTCGCGCCCGGCCGGCAAACGCAGCAACGCTGCTTCCGCGCCGCCGGCATGGTGCACGCTGCGCGTTACCAGCCGCAGTGCATAGGCATGGCCGCGCTTCTCGATCTCGTCGCGGATATCGGGGATCTGCAGCGCCGCCATGTGGATCCGCGGCCGCGTCACGAACGATCCGCGCCGCCGCTGCCGCGCGATCAGCCCCGCGCTCGCCAGCGCCGACAGTGCCTTGTTCACGGTCATTCGCGAGCAGCCATATTCGGCCATCAGCTCGTGCTCGAACGGGATCCGGTCGCCGGGGCGCAGCGCACCCGACATGATCCGCCCCTCGATCGCGCCGCGGATCGCCTGGTAGAGCGGGCGGGTTTCGGTCATGCGATCCCCAGCCCGGCGAGCGCTGCCGCATAGCGCCGCACCACTGCCTCGCGCGCGACATGCCGCCCGCCGACTACCCGTTGCCGCCCGCCGCACCACACCCCGTCGATCATCCCCCTCCCATCGGCGAATATGAACGCATCGAGCAAGCCATCGCCGCTCCGCCCCGCCAGTGTCGGGTGCGAATGATCGAGCGTCACGAAGTCGGCGCGCGCGCCCGGCGCAAGCTCGCAATCCGCGACGCCCAATGCCTGTGCGCCGCCCCGCCGCGCGGCATCGAACAGCGCCCGTCCGGTGGACGGACAACCCGCGCTCGACAGGAGATTGCGCGCCCGGTGCGTCAGCCGCTGCGAATATTCGAGACTGCGCAGCTCCTGTCCCAGATCGATCAATATGTTCGAATCCGATCCCATCCCGAAGCGCCCGCCCGCCGCGAACAAGTCGGCGGCGGGAAACACGCCGTCGCCCAGATTAGCCTCGGTGATGGGGCAGAGACCGACCACCGCATTGCTGCGGACCACGGCGTCCAGCTCGGCCGGCGTGACGTGCGTGGCATGCACCAGGCACCAATGTACACCAACCGGCGCATTGGCCAGCAGCCATTCGACCGGACGCTGGCCGCTATGCCGCAGGCACGCCTCGACCTCGCCGAGCTGTTCGGCGACGTGGATATGCACCGGTCCCCCGGCACCCACCGCCAGCGCGGCGTAGAGTCCCTCGGGCGTGACCGCGCGCAGGCTGTGCGGCGCGACGCCGACACGCGCATCGGCAAGGCCTGAAACCGCATCGCGCGACGCCGCGATCAGCCGCGCATAACCATCCGCATCATGGACGAAGCGGCGTTGTTCGGGCTTCGGGGCAGCCCCGCCGAAGCCCGAAGCCATATAGAGCACCGGCAGCAGGGTCAGCCCGATCCCGGTCTCCGCGGCCGCGGCGGCGAGCCGCGCGACCATCTCCGCCGGATTGGCGAAGGGCGTGCCGTCGCGATCGTGATGGACATAATGGAACTCGCCAACCCGCACGAACCCCGCTTCGAGCATCTCGACAAAAGCGAGCGCGGCGATCGCCTCCAGGTCATCGGGGCCGATCGCATTGGCGAAGCGATACATCAGGTCGCGCCATGTCCAGAAGCTGTCGGCGGCCGGCCCGCGTTGCTCGGCCATGCCCGCCATGCCGCGCTGGAAGGCATGGCTGTGCAGATTCGCGACGCCCGGCAGCGCCACGCGGTGCCGCTCGTCGCCGGTCTCGGGTGCAGCGTCGGTCGTCACAGTCGCGACGCGGCCGCCCTTGGCAGTCACCCGCACGCGTTCGGCCCATCCGTCCGCAAGCAGCGCCGTCTCGAACCACCAGGATTGCATCGCGACCGTCTCCCGCCGTGTTGCCGACAAATGTATAGACATTTACGGCCAGATCCTAGAGAATCGATTACGGTCGCTTCGAGGAGGTCAGCGCGTGCGCGTCGAGCAGCTGTGGAGCAATGCCCGACTGGCCACGCTGCGCGGCGATTTGCCGGGGCTCGGCGTGGTGGAGGATGGCGTGATCGCCGCCGCGGGCGGCGACATCGTCTATGCCGGCCCGCGCGCGGACGCCCCGCGTTTCGAAGCCGAAACCGCCCATGATATCGCAGGCCGCTGGATCACCCCCGGGTTGATCGATTGCCACACCCACCTTGTTTACGCAGGCAATCGCGCCCGCGAGTTCGAGCTGCGGCTCGAAGGCGCAAGCTATGAGGCGA
>JASLBO010000466.1 GCA_030146605.1 Sphingomonas sp.
ACTGCGTCGGGCACCACCACCCCGGCGCGGATGCTGCGATCGGCGACGAGCAACCGATAGATGCCGTGACTGGCGCAACCGTCGCGCTCGCCGGCGACCATCGTCTCGGCGACCGCATCGGCATGGTCAGCCGCAAGACCCGCCGCGCGCAACTTGGCCCGGGCGAGTTCGCGCAACGCGTCGAGAGTCATCGCGACGCCGCTCAAATCGCGGCGCCCGCCCTGGCGGTGAACAGGCGCATGCCGAATATCGGTCCTGCGGTGCTGCGGTCGTGCGGCACGATCCGCACCTGCACCGATTTCTTGCCTTTGGTCAGTGCCTTGGCGAGCGGATATTCGACGTCGAAGAACTTGCCGGGCTTGTCGTTATCGAGCGCCTGCGTAGCGATCTTCACATTGTCTACGAGGATGTCGAAGCCGCGCTTGCGCTCGCCGCCCCAATAGGTCGCCTGCAGGATCAGCGGGCCGTCCCTGGTCTTGAGCGTGAACTCGACGAACCCGCCCGACCGCACATCGCGCCCCTGCCGGCCGCGATAGGTGACCGGGTAGGAGATTTCGGACGTGAGGTTGTGGTCGCGCTCGGGCTGCATCTCGCCGAGGAACATCACGTCGACCGAACGCGCCGCGATGTCCTTGAGCCTGGCCTGCTCGGCAAGGAACGCCTTTTCCTCGGCCGCCCATGCGCTTTCCGAGAAGCGCTTGAAATAGGTCGCACTGCGGCGGTTATACTGGCGATAGAAAGGCACGAACTGCAGGTCGGCCGGACGCACCACGCCACGCGTGGAAAAAATGCCCTTGGCCGGATCGCTCGGGGTGAACGCCCCGAGCAGATCGGCGCCGACCAAAGCCGGATCCGCCTGTTCCCATTTGACTTCCTTCGGCCCCAGATCGGCTGCGAGCACCATCGGGCCGCTGAGCACGGCGATCGTATTCTCGTCGCCCGGCGCGGATTCGATGCGGAGCTCGAGCGGCAAGGTGATCGAGACCGTGTCGCCCGCCTTCCAGCGCCGGTCGATCACCGCATAGCCGCGCTCGAAAACCGGCGTCGCGGGCTTGCCGTTGACGCTGACCAGCGCCTTGCCTGCCGCCCAGCCCGGCACGCGCAGCGCGACCGGGAAGCGGCCGGCCTTGACCTTCGTGAAGGTCAGCGTGCTTTCGGGCGCGAACGGATAATTGGTCTCCAGGGTCAGCGCGGCATTGCGCTTCGCCCAGGTGGCGTCGGCGGGGATGTAGAGATTGACGATCAGTCCGCCGGCATCGTCTTCCCAGAAGATCGACTCGCCGTGCTTGGCATGCACCTCCATGCCGCTGCCGACGCAGCACCAGAAGGCATCGTCGTCCACCGTCGAATAGCCGCGCTCGCTGCCGGTCATCAGCGGCGTCATATAGGTGAAGCCGCCGGTCGCCGGGTCCTGCGCCGACATGACGTGGTTGAGGTGTGCGCGCTCATAATAGTCGAACAGCGCGCCGTCGGGCTGCCAGCCATAAAGGTGCCGGGTGAGCTTGAGCATGTTGTAGGTGTTGCAATGCTCGCAGGTCTGCTCGGTGATATGGTCGGCGACGGTGTCGGGCGTGAAGAAATATTCGCGGTCGGCATTTCCGCCGATTACGAAGCTGTGGTGGCCGGTGACGCGCTCCCAGAAGAAGGTCGCCGCGGTCCGGCGCTTCTCGTCGCCGGTGATGTCGTAGATCCGCGCCAGCCCGATCAATTTGGGCACCTGGGTGTTGGCGTGGAAATTGGCGAGCTTGTCCTCGCGGTTGCTCAGCGGATCGAGCACGCGATTGTCGTAGAGCGTCTCCGCCATCTTGAGCCAGCGCGGGTTGCCGGTGCGCTGATGCATCTCGGCATAGCTCTCGTTGAGCCCGCCATATTCGCAGCCCAATACTTCCTGGACCTGCGCAGGCGTGAGCGCCGCGAACACGCGCTCGAAATAGCCGCCCAGCCCTTCGACGACGGTCAGCGCCTTCTTGTTGCCCCAGCCGGCATGGACGTCGAGCAGGCCGGCGAACAATTTGTGCACGGTGTAGAGCGGCGACCACGAGCCGTTGAGATCGAACCCGCCGGATTTGATCTCGCCCTTCATCACTTCGCCGAAGATTTCCTCGCCGTCGACGACGCTGCCGTCCTTCCGCTTGCGGCCCAGCGCGCCGACATAGCCGGTCCCGCGCTTCGCCTGCGCCTCGGCGAGTTCGTCGACGATGTAATCGGCGCGGCGACGCATTTCGGCATCGCCGGTCTGCTGCCAGGTGAGGACCAACGCGGTCAAATAGTGTCCAAGCGTATGGCCGGCGATCGTGTCGCTCTCCCAGCCGCCATAGATCGGCGCCCTGGGCTCGAGCCCGGCATATTTGCGGAAATTGTGGAGCAACCGGTCCGGGCTCAGCCGGTGGAGGTACTTGCGGTTGACTTCGACTGCGGTGGCATAGTCCGAAGGACGCAGACGGACCGAGGCGAGCGGCAGCGGCTTGACGCCCTTCGGCGCGAATGCCCCCGCGGCAGCGGCGCGCGCGATCCCGGTCTGGGCCGTTACCGCCAGCGCCGCGGCTCCGAACATCAATTCCCGGCGGGAAGCGCGCAACGTCTGCATCTCGTTCTCCTGAATACCGTATACGATTAGCATGGCGATCAGGAGCGTCAATCCTCGAATGACCCTCAGTCGTCGAGCAGCGAGACCTCGGTGTCCGCCAGTGCCAGACGCACCAGCTCAGTCATCGCGGCACGCGCCGCCTCGACATCGCTCGCCGCGATCGCCTGCAGCAATGCGCGATGCTCGGGGATCGGGTCGCGTGGCAACGCGCGCTTGCGCTGCTTGTAGATCGTCGTCCACGCGATCGCCGCGAGGATCGAGGTCGCCAGCGCGATCATCGCGTCGTTGTGCGTCGCCTCCATCATGATCATGTGGAAGCGCTGGTCGGCGTAGCGCCCCTTCTCGGTGGCCAGCCCGTGCAGGGCCATCGTGTCGAGCGCCTCGTGCATCGCGGACAATTGCACTTCGCTGCGGCGCTGCGCGGCGAATGCCGCGGCGTTGGGCTCCACCACCATGCGCAATTCGAACAGGTCCGACACGAATTTGAGACTGGGTTCCGCTTCGAACTGCCAAGCGAGGAGATCGGGATCGAGCAGGCTCCATTGCCGCCGCTGGGCCACCCGCGTCCCCGCTTTGGGCCGGCTCTCCACCAGTCCCTTGGCGGCGAGCATCCGAAACGCCTCGCGCAGCGCCGGACGCGAGATGCCGATCTGCTCCGAATAATCGAGTTCGCTCGGGAAAACATGCCCCTCGGGCAGTTCGCCGGACAGGATCATTACCGCGAGCTGCTGCGCCAGCGAGCCTTTGAGCCGCTGCGCGCTGACGCTCTGCAGCACCGAACCCTTCCTGATATGGGTGCTGTATCCAGCCAAGCCCGCTTCCTCTCCGCTGATAACGCTATCCTATGGGAGCCGGAATGCAACTCGTCGTACATTATACTGTATAATTTTGTTGAGCTGCCGTGTCGGCGTGGATATGCATGTTCGGGGAGGAAGCAGAGGCCTGGTGATCTACATCGGAAAATTTGCGCGTTCCGATGGCCCTGCAATGCCCGCAATCGGCGCAACCACGAAATGAGAGACATCATGCGCACTGCTATTTTCGGCCCTGCGGCCCTTCTGCTCGCCGGCGTCTCCTCTGTGGTCGGCGTCCCGGCGCTGATGGCGCAGGAGCAGCCCAAGCCGGTCTACCCGCCGGTCCACACGACCCCGTACAAGGTGGGCGGCTTCGAAGTCGCCTTGCGCAGCGACACCCAGACGCTCGCGCGCCTCTCGCCCGCCGCCGAGCCCGCGTTCAGCTTCGTGCCGACCGCGCGCGAGCCCGAGCGCGCGGGCGACGGCTACAACCATATCGGCGACCTCAACCTCCGCGTCCGTGCGCCCGGCGGCGAATGGCGCGACTTCGCCTCGGCGCACGCCCGCAAGCCGATCCGTGCCCTCGCAGCGCGCGGCAAGACTCTCGCTGCCGCCGACATCACCGCCAGCATGGGGGCAGATGCTCCCTTCACCGTCGAGCGCCGCTGGCTGGACGAGGGCGGGCAGCTTGGCCTGCGCTTCCGCATTCGCAACACCTCGCGCCAGCCGCTGGAGATCGGCGCGCTCGGTATGCCGATGGTGTTCGACAACATCATCACCGATCGCAATCTCGATCAGGCGCATGCCGAGGCGAGCTTCGTCGATCCCTATATCGGCCGCGACGCGGGCTATCTGCAGGTCACCCGCCTCAACGGTCAGGGCCCGGCGCTGCTGGTGCTCCCGCAAAAAGGCAGCCCCCTCGAGGCTTATGCTCCGCTCAAGAACCCGCGCGAGGCGAAGGAGTCCATCTTCACCGACAGGAGCCAGCGCGGCCAGACTTCGGAGGGCTTTTACGACTGGACCGTCCACAGCATCGGCTATGCCGGCCGCGAGTGGAAGGATGCCGGCGAGCAGTGGAATGCCCCGACCGGCCGCACCCTCGCGCCCGGCCAGACGATCGAAGTCGGCGTGCGGATGACGCAGACGCCGTCGATCCGATCGATCGAAGAGACGCTGATCGCCAACAGGCGCCCGGTCGCGGTGGGCATCCCCGGTTACGTCGTGCCGGCCGATCAGACCGCGACTCTGTTCGTCAAGGCACCCAGCGCGATCCGCAAGATCGAGAGCTTCCCCGCCGGGGCGGTCGAGGCCACGCCTGCGGGCCACCAGAAGGGCTGGGCGAAGCTCAACGTCCGCGGCAAGCAATGGGGGCAGGCGCGGCTCACCCTCACCTACGCCGACGGGCAAGTGCAGACGGTCAGCTATTTCGTC
>JASLBO010000495.1 GCA_030146605.1 Sphingomonas sp.
CAGTCATAGAACCCGTCGGTAATATAGGAGCGCGGCCGCGCGGAGAAGTTCATGTGATGAAACGCCTATACGACCGGGATGACGTGACAGATATTCGCTTCACCCGCGCAGACCCCCGTGATCCCGGATCGCTAGATCGGAATTTGCTGGAGATCGTTGATAGTATCTCTCCCGGCGGGTCCGTTTTCCACGTCATAGGCGACACGCCGGAGGATACCGGAGATTTGATGGTCATCGTCGTAGATGGCACAACAGTCGTTCGATTCGAGCTTCCACGGCTCGACGGTAAGGCGCGGAGAACTGCGGGCCCGCCGTTCGATGTCGAGGTCAAATCGCTCAACGACGTTCGGAGCGCGAGCGGTCAAAGGTCGCACCGCAGATTAGATCTGATTGCGGCCGACGCTCGCCAAGCGATGCGGACAAACGGCAGCTAACCACCCGATTGTCGACATCCTAGCGCGAACTGTTGATTTCAAAGCGGACCGTCCGCTTATGGGGTTCCGAGATCGGCGCGGGAACGGCGGCAAACGGGCGCATTGCTGACCGACAGCTACGCAACAACTGCCCAGCGGCTCTAAGGCCGACAATGAACAGACGGCTACCCATCAGCCAGCCCGCAAAAGCGGGCGGTATTCGCATGGACATCTCGCCACCGCGATATCAGCGTCACGGTAGAGTGAGGCTGTGGACGTACGGCCGCGGCCTCACTCACTTAGTTCGCGGTGCCGGCGTTCGGGGCCTCGGGCGAAGCCGCGGTTGCGGGTGCGGGCGGCGCAGCCTGCGCGCCTGGGCGATTGCCGCAGTCGACCGGTGCAAGCAGCGGCGGCTCTGCAGGGTCCGGGCGACCGGCTGGCGCCGCTTCAAGCAGCGGACGGCCAGGCCCACCCGCACCGACTGGCCCGTGCGGCGGTGCGCCGGCGGGGACTATTGCAGTCACCCGCGCAGGCAGATGCGCCTAAAACGTCGGCTAAGGACCGCCACCCGCCCAGGGTGCTCGCTCCGGAAACGCAGCGAGCACCCTAGAGGATCTCAGACGGTGCGGATGGTCCCGCCATCGATCACGAACTCGGCGCCGTGGATCGCAGCGGCGCGGTCGGCGGCGAGATAGGCGATAAGGTCGGCCACCTCGTCGGGCTCGGCTCCCCGCCCGATCGAGATCCCGCCCAGCGCATCGAGCACGGAGTGACGCGCGTCTTCGATGGTGCCGCCATTGGCTGCCTGAAGCATCGCGAGAAAGTCTCCCGTGGCCTCTGTCATGATCCAGCCGGGCGAGACGGCGTTGACCCGTACGCCCTTGGGACCGAGTTCCTTCGAGATCGACTTGCTGTAGGTCCTCAACGCAGCCTTGGCAGCGGCATAGCCGGTCGTGGATTCGGGCAGCGGCAAGACGGACTGGATCGAGGTAACGTGCACCACGACGCCCGCGCCCCGCTCGAGCATCTGCGGGATCAGCAGGCGGTCGAGCCGGACGGTCGCCAGCAAGTTGAGATTCAACTCGGCAAGCCAGTGCTCGTCAGTCAACGCGACGAAACCACCGGCCGGCGAAGCCGAACCACCGACGACATGGGCAAGGATGTCGATGCCGCCCAGCCGCTCGAGCGCCGCCTTGGCCAGCGTTTCGCCGCCCTCGGACGTGGTGAGGTCCGCCTGGACATATTCGACGCCTTTTATGGGATCCTTGATCGCCCGGGCGGCAGTGATGACGCGCGCTCCGCCGGCCAGGAAGCGCTCGACCGTCGCGCGGCCGAGACCCTTGGTGCCGCCGCTGACGAGCACGCGCTTGCCGGTGAACTCGGTCGGATCTGCCTTGATGCTCATACCGTGGTCTCCAGGGTCTTGATGGCGCCGTGCGCCAGCGTGAAGCGATAGGTGAAGCGGAGCGGGCTACCCGGGAAGTCACCATGAGCGGGACCTTCAACCACAACATCGCCGTCTTCTTCCCGAACAGTGTCAGGCGTGAAGATCGCCTTTACCGGGATCACTTCTTCCTCGAACAGTGCGCGGATCGTCGCCTGCCCCTCGAAGTGCTTGCCGTTGTCGATGAAGACGGCGTCGTGCAGGAAAGGCTTCAACATGCCGTCGATATCGAGACGGGCGTTTGCCTCGACATAGTCGGCGATCGGCTTCGGTAGGTCCACTGACATCTTCATCTCCTCGATGGTGATGAAGCTCATTTAGCCATGGACATTCCTCCTGATAATCGAGATAAATCGGCATAGAGTATCTCGGAAAACAGGATAATGAGTCGCCATTCGTTGATCGAGCTCGAGGCGGTTCTTGCCATCGTTCGGTGCGGCTCGTTTCGGGCGGCGGCGCTCGATCTCGGCATATCGACCACGGCCATCAGCAACGCGGTGGGCAAGCTCGAGCGGGAGCTTGCCGTGCGATTGTTCAATCGTACCACACGCAGCGTCTCGCTCACTTACGCCGGGCGGATTTTCGTCGGGCAGATCAAACCAGCGCTCGAGGACATTCAAAAAGCGATGAACACGGCGCGCTCCCAGCAGGAGACGCCGTCCGGCACCTTGCGCATCAATGCCTTCGCGACAGCGGGGCGCGAGATCATGGCACCGCTGGTCCTCAACTATTTGCAGCGCTATCCGCAGGTTCATATCGACCTCGTCACCGAGGGGCGGCTTGTTGACGTCGTGGCGGCGGGCTTCGATCTGGGAGTGCGCAGCGCGGATTTTGTGCCAAGCGACGCGATCGCCATACCGCTGGGGCAGGTGCGACGCATGGCGGTTGCCGCATCCCCAGCTTTTTTCGAAAACAGGGCTATTCCGCAAATGCCGCAGGAGCTCCTCACTTATCCCTGCGTTCGGGTGCGGCTACCCAATGGCGCATTGTTCCGATGGCGGTTCGAGAAGAGCGGCGAAGAGCTGCAGCTCGACGTCGAGGGACCGATCACCCTCGACGAAGCCTCCCTGACCCGGATAGCGGTAACTAACGGCGTAGGAATCGGCTATTTCATGGAAACCGATGTGCGCGACGACATCGCGGAGGGTCGGCTCGTCCGCATTCTCGAAGACTGGACCCCGCCGCTTGTCCCGCTGTGCCTCTATTATTCCAATCGACGCAATCCCTCCGCAGCCTTCCAAGCCTTTATAGCGCTCGCCCGCGACTTCGCCGCCGGACGGCTCGTACAGCCCTGATCGCAGGCGCAGCGCGCAATCGCGATTGGTTCGCTCGGCACACGTCGAGGAGCATACGACCGGCTGCTCCTCGCCACGCCGCTGCGCAGAACGAGGGTCGACGGGCACGAGTGAAGTCGCGCATCGTGCGACCGATGCGCAGGCGGGCACCTCCGGCTCGATTACAACGCACGGTCACGAAAGGTGAACCATGGACATCGATCACCAGCAACGCTGTCAATGGGCGGTAAGCGATCCTCTGATGCGCGCATATCACGATCAGGAGTGGGGCGTGCCCCAGCATGACCCGCGGCTGCTATGGGAAATGCTCATGCTCGAAGGATTTCAGGCCGGACTCGCCTGGATCATCGTGCTGCGCAAGCGCGAGGCGTTCCGCAAAGCCTTTGCCAGGTTCGACCCCGCGAAGGTCGCCGGCTTCGACGAAGCGGATGTCGCCAGGCTGATGGCCGATCCCGGCATCGTTCGTGCCGAGGCGAAGATCCGGGCGACGGTCCGCGGCGCCCAGATCTATTGCGACCTTGCCGCACGCGGCGAGGACTTCGCGACGCTGTGCTGGTCGTTCACCGACGGCAAGGTGATCAAGAATCCCGGCCGCGAGTGGATCGCCCATTCGACCCTGTCGGAGACGATTTCGAAGGAGTTGAAGCGGCTAGGCTTCAAGTTCGTCGGACCGACGATCGTATATGCCTGGATGCAGGCGGTCGGCATCGTCAACGATCACGCGATCGGATGCTTTCGCCGGGACGTAGTCTGACCCTTCGGCGCGACGGGCGGCCGTGTGACGCCGCCCGCCTTACGCTCAATCGTTGCGGCACAGATTGTTGTTGATAGTCCGGTCGCCCGCCTGCCAGCGGCGTAGTGCGTCGTGCGCGATGCCGCGCTGGTGGATGTTGGCGATCTGCGTCTCGTCGGCCTCGGCGCAGAACTCGATCATCTGGCCGTCGGGATCCTCGACGTAGAGCGACCGGGCATAGCCATGATGGAACTCCATCGCCTCGACTCCGGCGGCTTCGAGGCGAGTGCGAAGCCCGTCCTGCTGCTCGCGGTCGATATCGAGCGCGAGATGAACGAACAGGTTCTGCTTCTTCGCCGCATAACGCTGCTGGAGCTCGGCATCGGCGAAGTTGAAGAAGGACAGCGAGCTGCCGTCTTGGAGACCGTATAGCGCGAGGCTGAACTCGTGGACGACGCCGCCGAGCACCTCGCGCTCGATCCAGAAGCCGCTGAGCGGAATGCCGAGCACGTCCTCATAAAAAGCACGCGTGCGCTCTTGGTCGGCCGAGACATAGGCGGCGTGATGCAGGCGGGCGGGGAGTCCAGGGGCCGCGGCCGAGGCGGCGGTAT
This sequence comes from Sphingomonas sp., assembly GCA_030146605.1. Classification (GTDB taxonomy): domain Bacteria; phylum Pseudomonadota; class Alphaproteobacteria; order Sphingomonadales; family Sphingomonadaceae; genus Sphingomonas. The sequence goes on from JASLBO010000495.1 coordinate 4,497, forward strand.
CTAGACGAGTCATTTCCATGCGTTAGCTCCTTCAACCGGCATCAGCGCCGATGGGTGAGAGCTAGGTAGCGGCGGCTACGGAACGGTGGCGCAACACCACCGAGCGTTACCGATGCAATGCGCCAGTCGCAGCCCGGCGGTGCACCAGCTTGGTCGCGCCGAGGGCCAGGAAGCCGCCGGCGATGCCCCAGAAGGCGGAGCCGAGGCCGAGCAGGGTCACGCCCGAGGCGGTGATCAGGAAGGTAACGATCGTCGGGTCGCGGTCCTGCGGCGCCGCCAGCATCGCCTCCAGCGCGCCGATCAGCGCCGGGATGATCGCCAGCCCGGTGAGGATGGCGATGGCGGCATGCGGCAGCGCGAGGAACAGGCGGACCAAAGCGGGCGAGAACAGCGCGAGCACGAAGTAGCAGCCGGCATAGAGCAACCCCACGCGCCAGCGGCGGCTACGGTCGGGGTCGGCCTCGTCGGTGGTGCAGATTGCCGCGGTGATCGCCGCGAGATTGAGACCATGCCCTCCGAACGACGCGCTGGCGATCGTGGCGAGGCCGGTGCCGAGCAGCAGCGGCGCGGGCCTTGGCGCATAGCCGGCGGTACGGAGCACGGCCATGCCCGGCAGGTTCTGCGACATCAACGTCACCAGGAAGAGCGGCACGCCGACGCCGAGCACCGCACCCGCGTCGAAGACGATCGTCGATGCGGAGAGGCGCCCGAAGGTGGCGCCCGGCGCGATCGCGCCGATGTCGCCGCGAAACAGGGTTACCGCTACGCCCGCCGCCAGCACGATGAGCAGCGCGTAGAGCGGCACCATCCGACGGGCGACGAGGAAGGTGGTGAGCAGCAGGGCGACAAGCAGCGGCTCGCTGGGTGCGAGCCGGAACACTTCGAGCCCGAAGGGGAGCAGTACGCCCGCCAGCATCGCCGAGGCGATCGAGGCAGGAAGCGCCGCGGCAAGCCGGGCGAGCGCGGGGATCGTGCCGAGCACCGCGGTCATCAGCCCCGCGGCAAGGAACACGCCGCATGCGACCGGCCAGGGGAGCGGCTGCGCCGTCGCCAGCAGCGCCGCCCCCGGGGTCGACCAGGCTAGCACCACCGGAACGCGCAACCGGAAGGACAGCGCGGCGCCTGCGATCGCGATACCGAGGCACAGGGCAGTGACTGCCGAGCCGGTCTGATCGACCGATGCACCGAGATTGGCCATCGCCTGGATGACCAGTGCGATCGTGCCGCCGAAGCCCAGCGTGGCGGCGACCAGCGCCGAGGACCAGGCGGAGAAAGGAGGGACTTGAAGCATGCGCCGCTTTCTTGCCATCGTCGCCGAGAGGC
>JASLBO010000497.1 GCA_030146605.1 Sphingomonas sp.
AACTGGCCCCGGCATGATCCGGAAACCCACGTTCTCGTTTCGCTGCGCGTGGGCGGCGCTGGCGCTGGCCTGCGCTGGCGCGGCACAGGCGCAGGTATCGCTCAGCGAAGGCACGGTGATGGAGGCGGTCGAGCGGCTCAAACCCGGCGAGTTCCTCTGGGCACCCGAAATCGCTCCGGAAGGGCCGCTGCTCCTGATCGTCAATCTCGCGACCCAACGCGCGATCCTCTATCGTAATGGTATTCCCGTCGCGATCTCGACAGTGTCGACCGGCCGTGAAGGCTATCGCACGCCGACCGGTATCTTCACCGTGCTCCAGAAGCATGTGACGCATTTCTCGACCATCTACGACAATGCCCCGATGCCCTATATGCAGCGGCTCACTTGGCAGGGCGTGGCGCTGCACGGCGGAGATCTGCCGGGCTACCCTGCCTCGCACGGCTGTATTCGCCTGCCGCAGGCCTTTGCGAGATTGCTGTTCGGCGTGACGAGATTGGGGATGACGGTGATCGTCGCCGACAATCCTGCCGTGCCACGCATCGCGCCCGCGGCCGATCTGCTGGGCGCCAGTGAGGGCTCGTCGGGCGAAGACGTCGAATGGCACCCTGAGCACGCGCCGGCGGGGCCTGTCTCGATCGTGGTGAGTGGTGCGGACCACCGGGTGATGGTGCTACGAAACGGTCAGGAGATCGGCTCGGCTCCGGTAACGATCCGCGGCAAGGTCGAGGGAACCACCGCCTATATGCTGCGCGTATTGGGACCTGTGGGGCATCAGTGGTTTTCGGTCGCGCTCCCGGGGCAGACTCCGTCCGCCTCACCGGTCGCCGACCTCGGAAGCCGGTTTGGCGTGGATGCCGGCTTTCGGGCGCGGGTTGCGGAAATCGTTGCACCCGGCACTACGGTGATCGTCACTGCCGATACGTTGCGCAGCGCGACCAGCCCCGTGCCGCTTATCGAGGCCGAACCGGACCGCTAGGATGCCGGGTCGGCCGCCAGCAGCCTTGGTGTCCGTGAGGGAAGCCTCAGGTACGGATTTTGCACGCAACTAGTCGACGCGACGAACGACGCGATCAGCGAGGAGGCTTCCGGCGAATGATCCAGGGCGCGCGAGGCAAAGCCGCTGGCGGGGGCTGGGGGGTGGTTCGGGTCTGGCGGCGCGCGGTCCCCGAAACGCATGCTCGCGCACGATGACGCGGTCGATCGGCGACGCGAGCCTCAGCCGGCCCTGCGCTGCAGCGCCCCGGCAAGGACCAGCAATTCGGTCTCGAGCTGGACGCGATCGCGCAAGCGCGGCAGCATTGCCTGCGACGCCGCTACGAAGCCGGCACGATCTGCCGCGATGTCCTCCGCGCGCCACAGGGTGCAATATTCACCCCAGTCGCCCTTGAGACGTTCGAACGTCCGCGTTGCTCGCGTGACGTCGGCCTGGGTTACGCCGGGCTGGACGAGCATCGCCTCATCATAGAGTATTGCCTCCTCGACCTTCAGATGGCCGGCCACCGTCTGCACGAGATGCCCGAGCGTTTCCGCCAGATCTGTCGCATCGGCGTTCGCCGCGATCAGCTTCGACAGCCGGGCGGAAAGCAGCTCGATCGCGGCATGATCCCGCAGCAATTCGCCGCGAAGATGGTCCATCCTATGTCCTTGCGGGCGCGTTTGCCGTTGGCGTGATACCGTCATCTCGCACCGTACAGGTCAAGCCGCTTTCGGCGGCAGCTTTGCCGCGCAGCGGAGCGGCGCCTGGCTGGCTCGACGATCACGGCTGTGTCCATGCGATGATGATCAGCCAGAAATCGTCGACGACCACCATCACCAGCCTCGCCAGCATGAGCAGCAGGACGAGCAGCAACAGCCATGACGCCGCGACGACGCGCCGGTCGGGGTGGGTCAGTCCTCTCTTCACATGCCGATGCGACGCGCGCAGCCGTTCCGTCCAGGGTCGGCGCGTGGGCGGGGAAACAGGCATGCAATCTCTCCTTTGAAGCCCGCCGCCTGAGATTCTGGAGGCGGTGCGGGCGGTGCCGCAGATCGTGGTCCTCGTGATCCGCACCAGCGCATCGAGCGGGCCGATATCCGGAACGGGCTTCTCGCCGAGCCCTATGCCTCCCGGCTCGAGGAAGATCGTCGCGTGCACCTTCGGCCATGGCCAGTTCCTCTTCGCGGCTGACTTTCGCGAAACGCGGGCGATCAGTCGCTACGCAATGTCCCGCATCGCGTTCAGGCACGCCGTTACACGGTCAGCCGCGTTCGCGCTCGAGCGCGCGCTCGGCTGCTTCGAGCGCGCGACGGCGGGCGGCGTCGGACGGAAGCGCACGCAGCCGCTCCTGAAGCGAGGCGACGAAGGCGCCGTACCGGTTTTGCCAGTCCTCCGGTCCGGCAAGCTCGGCGGCGCCGAGCCGCGGTTCGCCGATTCTCTGCGCGGGAACGCCCTTGTCGAGCCGGAACCGCTCGCCAAGCAGCGGGACGATTGCAGCGGGCAGGTTGCCGACGCCCGCCGCGTCCGCGGCGAGCCGTTGGAGCGCGGGCGGTTCGCCATGATCGAGGAACAATGTGCCGGTGACCGGCGCCTGCCTCGCCATCCAGCCGAGCAATGCCTTGTGGTCGGCGTGCGCCGAATAGCAGTCGAGCACCGCGATCTTGGCCCGGACACGCACGTCATTGCCCATCACGCGCACGGCAGCTGCGCCTGTCTCGAGCACCGCACCCAAGGTGCCGCGTGCCTGGTACCCGACCATCAGTACAGTCGAATCGGCGCGGGGCAGGTTGCGGACCAGATGATGCCGGATTCGCCCGCCGGTGCACATGCCGGAGCCGGCGATGATGATCGCGCCGGTGACGCGGTTGAGCGCTCTGGACTGCTCGACCGAGCTGGTGAACCGGACATGCGCATCGTCGAACGGCGACTCGCCTTCCTGGTCGGCATAGCGGCGATAGGTATGCGTGACCCGGTCGGCCAGCGGCGAGTCGACGAACACCGGGACCGGGCGCAGCCGTCCGGACGCGAAAAGCGCGACGAGATCCGAGAGGACCGCCTGGGTCCGCTCCAGCGCGAAGGCCGGGATCAGCAGATTGCCGCCCCTGGCCAGTGCCGGCTCGACGATTGCGGCGAGCAATTCGCGGCGTTCGGCGAGGCTATATTGGACGCGGTCGCGATCGCCATAGGTGGATTCACAGACGACATGATCCCAGCCGCCCTCCGGCTCGCCGGAACCATCGGGTCCCGCCGCCGCGTCGCCGATATCGCCCGAGAACAGCAGATGCTGCCCGCCGGCGCGCACCTCGACCGATGCCGATCCGAGGATATGGCGGGCGTCGGAGAAGCGGATCTCGACGCCGGGCGCGATATCGGCCCATTCGCCGTAGCGAAGCGCCTGGCTCATCGCGACGACGGTCTCGACATCGTGATCGTCGTAGAGGGGCTCGAATGCCGGAAATCCGGCCCGGTCAGGGCGGCGGTTGCGTCGCTCGGCGTCCGACGCCTGCAGCCGTGCGGAATCGGTAAGCAATGGCGCGATCAGCTTTGCCGTCGGCGGCGTGCACCAGATGCTTGCGCGACAGCCCTGCCGGGCGAGCAGCGGAAGTCGTCCGGAATGGTCCAGATGCGCATGGGTCAGGATGATCGCGTCAATGTTGCGCACATCGAAGGGCAGCGGCTCATGGTTGAGCGCCTCGAGGCTGCGCGAGCCCTGGAACATGCCGCAATCGATCAGGATGCGCTGGGCGCCGGCCCTGAGCTCCATGCACGAACCGGTGACCACGCCGGCCGCGCCGTGGAACGTCAGTTCGAGCGAGGATGTCTTCTCTGGGCGGGAGGAAGCGGGATGGTCCATGAAGATCCTCGAATGACTGCGTAAGGCTTGTCAGGCGGACACCAGGCCGGCCGACCACAGGTGATGACCGGGATGCTAGCGGCCCGCGCCGATGTGCGAACCTCGTATATGTCCGAATGCAACTGCCGAACGCAGGTCAGTCGCCATGTTCCGGGTCGGCCTGTGCGGCTGGCGCATGCCGGTCCAGCCGCGGCCGGAACGCGGCAGGGTCATACGCTAGAAAGGCAGCGATCGTGCCGATGGCCAGCATGACTTTGGCGACATACGTCCATCGCGGCGCGCGACGTGCATCGCCTGCCCCCGGGGATGCAGGACAAGGCGCTTGAGAGGAATGCCAGCGCGATCGCGATGACCAGCAGCCAGTGGACATCGCTCCTGCGACAAGCGCGGCGACTCCTGCGAGAAGGACATTCGACTTGTCGGCCCCTGATGCGGCGACACCGACGATCAGGCTCCCCGTCGAGACGATCCCGTCATTGGCGCCGAGCACGCGGCGCGCAGCTAGCCGATGCGCCCGACGGCGTGACGTTGGGGGATGGACCCTGGATCTGCGCATCCGCCCTTCCTGCCATCCCGGCACATCGCGGAACTACGTAACCTACCCAAGCGCCTTCGCACGCCGTGGCGCTAGGCTTGTGCGCGGCGGGCCCGAACCGGCGCGCCAGGCAGGGAGACACTTCATGTATCGCAGCATTCTCGTTCCGGTCGACCTTGATCAGCCCAGCTCGTGGGAGAAGTCGCTGCCGACCGCCCTGGCTTTGTGCCGCAGCTTCGACGCTTCGCTGGCGCTGGTGACCGTGGTGCCCGACTTTGAGCTCATGCTCGAGGCGCAGTGGTCGCCCATCACCTTCCGCGAGTTCGTCGACGCCGCCACCGTGCGGCTCGCTAGCCTGGCGGAGTCGGTGACGGAGGTCTCGAAGGTCGGGCATCATGTCGAGGCGGGCGGGGTCTATGCCGGCATTCTGGCCGCCGCGGAGCGCCTCGGAATGGACCTAATCGTGCTTTCCTCACACCGGCCAGCGATGAAGGATTATCTGCTGGGGGCGAATGCATCGCGCGTCGTCCGCCACGCGAAATGCTCGGTCTTTGTCGTGCGACCGTGACCGCAGATCCTCAGTCAGTGGACGCCGGGGACGCGCAGGAAAGCCGCAATCCGGCTGCGGTGCAGAATTCGATCGCGTGGGCGGAAGGCCTCGTTGGCAGCGAGGCGCGCGCGCGCCTCGACCGCGAAGGCGCCAACGAGCTGCCGCGGCAGGGCCAGCGGACTATATTCGGGATCGTGCTCGAGGTTCTGCGTGAGCCGATGCTGGCGCTGCTCGTCGCCGGCGGCCTGGTCTATCTGCTCCTCGGCGACCTGAAGGAAGCCGTGATCCTGATCGTGCTGGCCGGCTTCTCGGTCGCGATCACCGTGATCCAGGAATCGCGCAGCGAGCGCGCTCTGGAGGCATTGCGCGATCTCGCCAGCCCGCGGGCGCTGGTCGTGCGTGACGGGACTCGCCTCCGCATTCCCGGCCGCGAGGTGGTCCGCGACGATATCGTGGTCCTCGCCGAAGGCGACCGCGTGCCGGCGGACGGCTGGGTGGTCGAGAATGCGGGGCTGCAGCTCGACGAATCGCTGTTGACTGGCGAGTCGGTGCCGGTGCGCAAGCTTTCGCTGGAGGCCGAGGCACCCGCTGCGCTACCTCGCCCGGGCGGTGACGGGCTTGCTTATGTTTTCTCCGGAACATTGGTCGTCGCAGGCACCGCCCTATGCCGCATCGCCGCGACCGGCCCGCGCAGCGAGATCGGCCGGATCGGCCAGTCGTTGGCGGGTCTCGAGACCGGCGCTCCGCGTCTCTACCGCCAGACCCGCCGTCTGGTCCTGGTGTTCGCCGCCGGAGGCGCCGCAGCGAGCCTGCTTGCGGTGTTGCTCTATGGCTTGCTGCGGGGGGCGTGGCTGGAGGGCGCGCTCGCCGGGATCGCGCTCGGCATGTCGCTGCTGCCCGAGGAATTCCCGGTCGTCCTGACCGTCTTCATGGCGATGGGTGCGATGCGCATGTCGCGCGTGCGCGTGCTCGCCCGCCGCGCCGCCGCGATCGAGACGTTGGGTTCTGCAACCACCCTGTGCACCGACAAGACGGGAACGCTTACCCAGAACCGGATGACAATCGTCCAGTTGCGCCTGCCCGACGGCCGCACCTTCGATGGCGGCGCCGATGCGACAATCTCGAAGGATTTCTGGCAGCTCGCGGAGCTCGGTACGCTGGCGAGCGCGCCGCAGCCCTTCGACCCGATGGAGATCGCCTTTCATGACTTCGCCGGCCGGGCCGACGCTGCCACCCTGCCGCGCCGCAACGCCGCCGGCTGGGATCTGCGCCAGCGCTATCCGCTGCATCCCGAGCTGCTCGCGATCTCGCACGCTTGGGCCACCGGTCGCGCCGAGGACGGCCATGTGATCGCCACCAAGGGCGCGCCGGAGGCGATCGCCGAGCTCTGCCGCCTCGATATTGCCGCGCGCTCGGAAATCAGCGCCGCAGTCGATGCGATGGCGGCGCAGGGGCTGCGGGTGCTGGGCGTGGCCGAAGCGCACTGGCACGAGGCCGAGTTGCCGGACAGCCAGCGCGGATTCGACTTCAGCTTTCGCGGGCTCGTCGGCTTGCAGGACCCGCTCCGGCCATCGGTGCGCGAGGCCGTGCGGCAATGCCGCAGCGCGGGCATCCGGGTGGTGATGATCACCGGCGATTATCCCGCGACCGCCCGGGCGATCGCGGCGCAGGCCGGCATCGATGCCGGGGAAATCGTCACCGGCGCAGTGCTTGGCCAGATGAACGATGCCGAACTCGCGGCGAAGGTGCAGAAGATCACCATCTTCGCGCGGATCATGCCCGAGCAGAAGCTGCGCATCGTCGAGGCGCTGAAGGCCGCCGGCGGAATCGTCGGCATGACCGGCGACGGGGTCAATGACGCCCCTTCGCTCAAGGCCGCCCATATCGGCATCGCGATGGGCGGGCGGGGCACCGATGTTGCGCGCGAGGCCTCGTCGATCGTGCTGCTCGACGACGATTTCGGTTCGATCGTCACGGCGATCCGCGTCGGCAGGCGCATTTACGACAATCTGCGCAAGGCGATGGGGTTCATCGTCGCGGTGCATGTACCGATCGCGGGCCTCGCGCTGATGCCGTTGCTGTTCGGCCTGCCGATCCTGCTGAGTCCGATTCATATCGCCTTGCTCGAGATGATCATCGATCCTGTCTGCTCGCTGGTCTTCGAGGCCGAATCCGAGGAAGCCGACGTCATGCAACGGCGACCGCGCGCGCCCGACGCGTCACTGCTGTCGCGCGACCTGGTACTGTGGTCGGTGCTCCAGGGCATCGTTGCGCTGGGCGCCATCGGCGGCGTGGTGCTCTGGGCATCCGGGCAAGGGACGGTCGAGGCGGAGCTGCGCACATTGCTGTTCTTCGCGCTCGTCGGTGCCGTGCTGGCCCTCGTCCTCGTCAACCGTTCCTTTTCCGCCTCGATCGCCAGCGCGGTTCTGCGCCCCAATCTGGCCTTTGCATGCGTCGTCGCGCTGATCGTCCTGGTGCTTGGTTTCGCCCAGTTCGTACCTGCCGTGAGCGATCTGCTGCACTTCGCGCCGCTCGGCATGGCGCACGGCATCGCCGCCCTGCTCGTCGGCGTGACTGTGCTGGTGCTGCTCGAGACCGTCAAAAGGCGCGGGGGGATCGGACGGGCAGCCTGACCGCAAGGCCCCGTGTCTCTCCGCTTGGGCGCTGCCGGCTCTCGGCCGCAGGGCGGGTGATATCGGCACGCGCGTCGGCGTCGGCGAAGACGGCATCGCCGATCACCGCGCAGCTGGATGACAGGTGAGGTCCGGCGAGGTCGTCGAGAAGCGCGTAGAGCGTCTCATTCGCAAGCCGGGTATATAGAGCGCCGCTGACAATCGCTGCTCGGGCGCGACGCCGGCCGGCGCTTGCGAAGCACGTCGCTGCGCAGGATCAGGGCACCTGGCGCGTCGCCATAATGTGGTCCGAGCGCGCGTGCGACCGCGGACTTGCCCGTTCCCTAAAGTCCCCGACCGCGACAAGTTTGGCAGAACGCGGCGCGATCAGCCTCTGCGCGAGGTCGAGGAAGTCGCGCGCGAGCGCAATGGCGCCGGCACCCGCCGGGGCCGGATTGGGACCATTACCTAGCGCCCGAGCCTTGAGCAGAGGCTAGATCGGTCCCGAACGGGACAGGAGATCGGCAATGGCTGGTGAAGGCATAAAGATTATGACTCTTGCGGCCCGCCCCTGCGATCCCGGCCCCGACACGATCAATCCCCAGGCCCCGCCCGAGACGCCGCCTTGCGTGGGTCCGCTGGAGGCACCTATGCAGGAGCCCCCCGCAACCGACCCCGTCGCGCCCGCGCCTGAGCAGCCGGGAAGGACGGCGCTGGAGATCCCAGGCTTTGACGACGATGGCCGCTAGACAGTGCGGCCGTTGCAACAATTACGCGATATTGCTCATCCGGTTCGTCGCTGCGTGACGGCTTCCGGGATCTGCGGGTGACTGGTGACGCGCGCTGCGCTCCGGCAGGCGTACCCACACATCTGGACCTGCTCTTGCGGCCCGAGCCGGCGTGGGTCGTGCTCCGACCCTTTGTTCCGGCCGAGAACGGGTCGGCGGACGGCAAAGCCGGCGGCTCGCGCGTGGAACGCATCCTTGATCGCGTGCTTGCGCTGACGCCTGGCGAACTGCGCGTCGAGCTCGATCTGGCGCTGACCAGCCTTGCCGGACGCCACCGCGATGTGGAGCGCCTGCTCCAGCGCCGCTACTACGATATGGGCGACCGGTTCGTCGCAGGTCGGTCGGCGAGTGCGGATCAGGCCTTGCTGGTGGGCGCCTGCTTCGACGAGGAATATTCGTTCGAGGCCGCGGCACTGTTCAATCCCAGCATCGTCGCGCATCCCGACCAGTCCGGGGTGCCGGACGGCAGCTTGCGGTTCGTCCTGTCACTGAGGGGTGTTGGCGAAGGGCACATCTCCTCGATCAGCTTTCGCACCGGCCAGATCACCTCCGCAGGGGCGCTCAGCGTCGACGCGCCCAGCCGCTGGGCAACGTCACCGACGATCGAGCGCATTCCGGGTGGCGCGACCGATGATCCCGGTCTCAGGCTGTTCTATGGGCAATCCGAGGATCTGTCGCAGATCGTCATCTTTCCGGTCAGCTTCCACCAGCGCCATGGCGTCGAGGATCTTCGGCTCGTCCATTTCACCGACGACGACGGCCACGCCACCTATCTTGGCACCTACACTGCCTTCAGCGGGGAGACCGTGCGCCAAGAACTGCTGCGAACCGACGATTTCGTGACGTTCGAGCTCAACGCGCTGCGCGGCAGTGCCAGCGCCACCAAGGGCATGGCGCTGTTTCCCCGGCGGCTCGACGGTCATTATGCGATGCTCGGGCGGTTCGATCACGAGAATATCTGGCTGCTGCGCTCGAATGACCTCTATGCTTGGGAACCGGGCGAGATCATCGTCTCGCCACGCTGGCCGTGGGAGTTCATCCAGATCGGCATCTGCAGCCCGCCGATCGAGATCGAGGAAGGCTGGCTGGTCATCACCCATGGCGTCGGGCCGATCCGTACCTATTGCCTCGGTGCGTGCCTGCTCGACCGGAAGAATCCCTCGAAGGTGATCGCCCGGTCGACCGAACCGCTCATCCGGCCGAGCTGCGACACCCGTGACGGCTATGTTCCCAATGTTGTCTATAGTTGCGGGGCGATCGTGTTCGGGCGAATCTTGTTTCTGCCTTATGGGGTCGCGGATTCGTTCACTTCCTTCGCGACGATCCCGCTGGAGGCGCTGCTCCGCACTATGAGCTGATTCCGCGCGGACCCGCTCGGCCTCTATGTGGATGCGGCGACTGGAGCCGCGAACTCGAGCCTTCCGCCTGGCGGGCAGCCATCTAGCCCGCACCGCCGCCTTCCCGCCAAGCTCAACCGAAGTCGGTGCGGTGGCTCACCAGTCTCTTCGGTCGACATCACCTGCTCTGGTTGGCGCGGTTTACTTGTGAAGTGCCGTACTTCAAGCCGATTTCGAGCAGGCGCAGGGAGGTGGAACTTGCATCACCTAATCGACGCCGTATTGCCCCCATGGCGTCGACCACAATGGCGCCTCCGCCTCCCCCGTCCGGCCAGGGCTATCGCATATGAACGAAGAGGGAGAGGAGGAAGTCGTCGTTCCATCCTGCCCTTTTGGTTTTGGTCTTGATGGAGGCCTTTTCGGGGTGCTGCCTGAGGTGTTGAGGGCGAGTTTTCGGA
>JASLBO010000498.1 GCA_030146605.1 Sphingomonas sp.
GCGCCAGCGCGGCTTCGATGATGTCGCCTTCGAACGCGGGGTTCAACCGGCTGCCGTCGGGGACCTGGATCTCCCCGTCCGTCTCCCCGCAGCAGTCGAGGTGTTCGATGTGGAAGACGATCTCCGACTGGCGCAGCCTGGACCGTCGCCCGACGCCGGAGATGTTGTTGTCGAAACGCGCTTCACGGCCGATGAAGGCGGAGGCCTGCGCCATGTCCTGGCCGGACACCCGGCTGAGAATGTTCTTGAGCACGCCGGTCTGCTGCATCGATTGCTCGACCTGCGAGAACTGGACGAGCTGCTGGGTATATTGCGACGTGTCCATCGGATCGAGCGGATCCTGGTTCTGCATCTGCGTGGTGAGCAGCTTGAGGAACATGTCGAAATCGGCGTTGAGCTTGGACGACGCGGCGGCGGTCTTGGTGTCGGTTGTCGTCGACGTGGTGGAAGTAACGGTGGTCATGGCTTTTCCTCAGGCGAGAAGGTCGACCTGCCCGTCGCTGCGGATCGGGCGGTAAATGGGTTCGGCAATGGCTGCATCGTCCTCGGACGATGCGAACCGGCCGCGATTTTGCGCTTGCTGCTGCTGGGCCTGCTGGCCGCCGCCGTCGCCACTGCGATTCTCGAAGCGGAAGCTCTGCGCGTCGGTGCGGACGCCGGCCTGATCGAGCGTGCGCGCGAGATCGGGGACGTCCTGGCGGAGCAGATCCATCGCCTGCGCACTTTCGGTGCGGACAGTGGCCTGCAGGCTACCCTTGTCGTCGAAAGCCAGCGTCACTTCGATGCGGCCGAGCTCGACCGGATTGAGGCGGATGCGCAGCGTTTCCTCGCCCAGCTCGACCTTGCGGGCGATCTCGACGCCGAGCGACTGGCCGAGATGGCCGGCGCGCGCTTCGATCACGGGTTCGGCGGGAGCAGGAGCGGGGGCCGTCGCGCGAGCAGGGTCGGCGGCGGCGGTGGCAGCGGTCTGTTGCGGCAGGATCGGCGCAGCGGCGTCGATCTTGGCGGCAATTGCAGGCGCGGCTTCGGGCTGCGGCTGGCCGTCGGGGTTCGACTGCGAACCGGCGGATTCGCCCTTCGTAGCGACTGCGCGCGCGAAATCTGCAGTGGTGCCGGTGCCAGTGCCGAATGCGGGTTGCGCCGCATCCTGCGCCGGCGTGGACTGCGCGGCCACCTTGCCGGTCTTCGACACGGCGGATCCACCATGCGCGTTTGCCGAGGGGTCGCGCGGTGCGGACTGCTGCGGGACGACCGGCTGCGGCACCGCGTTGATCGCGAGCATCTCGGCGGGGACTGCGGGCTGCGTCCCGTCGGACGGCACAAGGTCCGGGTCCGCCGTGGTCACCCGAGGCGGGTTCTTCAGCGGCTTTGACGGTGCGGGCCCGGAGGGCGCGGCGGGAGCGGTGTCGCGCGGCAAAGCATCGCTCTCCGGTGGCAGCGCCGCATCATCTTGCGCGGGAACGGCTGCAACGGGAACGGCGCCAGGAGGGATGGTTTCCGCGGCCGGCGCAGCGGCGGAAGGCGTGCCGGTTTCGGGCCCCGCCACAGGCAAGGCCACGGCAGCGGCGACGCTTTCGGGCGCGGCTGCAGGCGGTGGGGCGATTTCGAGCGGTACTGCAATCGCATCCACGCCGACCGGCATCGGGCCGAGCTGCGCGTCGATGTCCGGGACCGGGACCGTGGTCGTGGTCGTGGTCGTGGTCGTTGTCGCGGCGGTGGCAGGTAGCTGATCGGCACCGGGGAGCCTGGCCGCGGTTGCCATCAGCTCGGAAAGCGAGGTCGGCTGCTGGAGACCGGGCAATATGCCCGCCGCCGCCTTCGGGAGGACCTGCGCGGCGAGCTGGGCTTGTTCGAGAAGATTCTGGGCGAGCTTCGGACCGAAATGCGCAGGCGGCGTTGCCGAGGCGATCAGACCCGTGCGCGGCTGAGCGGTGCTGCCGCCGATGGCGAGCCCGAGCGCGTCGGCAAAGCCGAGGCTGGCGGCGCCGTTTGCCGACGCGGATTGCATGCCCGCGCCAAGCGGAAGGCCGAAAAGGTTGATCTGCATCCGGTCGCCTCTTGCTCGACCCGCAAGGGGCCGCTTTTCATTATAGGATGATTGTTGCGCGAACGGTCTCAACCGATCGTGCCGAGCGCCCGAATGCGTGCACGCGCATGGATTTCGTTCTGCGACAGCACCACCGTTGCCGGGCGAACCCGCTCGATGATCGAGCGGACGAACGGCCGGATCGACGGGCTGGTGAGCAGGCAGGGGATTTCTCCCTCCTGCGCCAGCCGGTCATAGGTTTCGCGCACCGACAGGATGAAGCGCTGGAGCGAGGAGGGGGCCATCGCCAGCTGGCGATCGTCGCCCTGGCCGAGGATCGATTCGGCGAACGCCTGGTCCCATTCGGACGAAAGCGTCACCACCGGGATCGCCTCGCCGCGGACCTGCGAGGCGCTGATCTGGCGGGCGAGCCGGCCGCGGACATGCTCGGTCATCTGGGTCAGATTGGCGGTCAGCGGCGCGGCCTCGGCAATGCCTTCGAGGATCGTCGGGATGTCGCGGATCGAGATGCCTTCCGACAGCAGGTTCTGCAGGATGCGCTGGACGCTCGAGATCGAGACCTTGGACGGGACGATGTCGGCGACGAGCTTCTCGGAATCTCTGTGGATCTCGGTCAGCAGCTTCTGCGTCTCGGTGTAGGAGAGCAGATCGGCGATGTTGTCCTTGACCAATTCGGTCAGATGCGTGGTGATGATCGTGCCGCAATCGACCACGGTCAGCCCGCGGAAGCCGGCCTCGTCGCGCAGCTCGCGATCGATCCACAGAGCGGGGAGGCCGAACACCGGCTCCTTGGTCAGTTCGCCGGGCATGCCGACCGGGCCGCCGCCCGGATTGATCAGCAGCAACTTCTCGAGCTTGATCTCGCCGCGCGCCGCCTCGGTCTCCTTGATCGTGATGACATATTCATTGGGCTTGAGCCCCATATTGTCGATGATGCGGACCGAGGGGAGGACGAAGCCGAAATCGGTCGCCATCTGGCGGCGCAAGGCGCGGACCTGATCGTCGAGCCGCGGTTCGCGCTGATCGTCGTTGATCATCGGCAGCAAGGCATAGCCGATCTCGATGCGCACCGCGTCGATTGCAAGCGTCTGCGAGATGGGCTGCTCGACGACCGCGGCCTGCGCCTGCTCCTGCGCGGCGACGGCGACTTCGAGCGCCGCCTTGGACCGCATGTTCTGGCTCATCTTCCATGCGGCATAGCCCGCGGCGACGGCGAAGCTCGCGAAGGGAAGGAACGGCAGACCCGGCATCAGCGCCAGCGCGCCCATCAGGAACGCGACCATGCCGAACGCCTTGGGGTAGCGGCCGAGCTGGTCGCCCAGGGTCGTGCCGGTCTTGCCCTTGATGCCGCCCTTGGAAACGAGCAGGCCCGCGGCGATCGAGATGATCAGCGCCGGGATCTGGCTGACGAGACCCTCGCCGACGGTGAGCGTGGTATAGGTGTGGAAGGCTTCGCCGATCGGCAGGCCGTGCGAGGTGATGCCGATGGTGAGGCCGACGAGGATGTTGACCGCGGTGATCAGCAACGCCGCGATCGCATCGCCCTTCACGAACTTCGAGGCGCCGTCCATCGAGCCGTAGAAGCCGCTCTCGGCCTCGATCTCGGCGCGGCGCTCGCGCGCCTGCTCCTCGCTGATCATCCCGGCGGAGAGATCGGCATCGATCGCCATCTGCTTGCCGGCCGCATCGCCGAAGTCGCCGCGCGCTTCAGCCTCGATGCGATGCCCGGCAAGCAGATGGCGATCGACGCCGATCTGTCGGCGGGCACGATCACCGAAGCCGAGGCGCGCGCGCGCCGCACCGAGATCGAGTCCGAGAGCGGCTTCTTCGGCGCGATGGACGGTGCTTCCAAGTTCG
>JASLBO010000527.1 GCA_030146605.1 Sphingomonas sp.
GCCATATGCGATTCCCCTGCCCGCAAGGGGGAGGTGGCATGCGCAGCATGACGGAGGGGGAGGAATCACGCCTGCTATCGTCGTGTTTCCTCCCCCTCCGTCGCCGTTGGCGACACCTCCCCCTGGCGGGGGAGGATTTGCACTGCCATCACCCCCGCGTGGCGATCGCGTAGAGCGCCACCGCCGCGGCGTTCGACACGTTGAGGCTCTCGACCTTGTCCGAGATCGGCAGCCGGGCGAGCTGATCGCAATGCGCCTCGGTGTTCTGGCGCATGCCTTCGCCCTCGGCGCCGAGCACCAGCGCGATCCGCCCCTGGTCCGTCACTTCGGCCAGCGTGCTCCCGGCATGGCCGGTGAGCCCGATTCGCCAGAAGCCTGCCTCCGCAATCTCCTCGAGCGCGCGGGCGAGGTTGACCACGCGCACCCACGGCACCGTCTCGAGCGTGCCCGAAGCAGCCCGGGCGAGCGCGCCCGATTCGGGCGGGGCGTGGCGGTCTTGCGTGACGATCCCGAGCGCGTCGAACGCCGCCGCCGAGCGCAGCACGGCGCCGACATTGTGCGGATCGGTGACCTGATCGAGCACCACCAGCGGCCGCCGGTCGGCCGCGCCCTGGGCGAGCAGGTCGCCGAGCCAGATTTCCTCGAGCGGATCGACTTCGGCGACGAGGCCCTGGTGCGGGGCGTCGCCGGGCACCAGCCGGCCGAGATCGGCGGCGTTGGCGTAGGTGATCGGGATCGTCGCCGGGATGTCGAGCCCCGCCAGCGCCTCGTGCGTCCCCCAGATCTTGCGCACGATGCGTTCGGGATTGGCGAGCGCGGCCAGCACCGCGTGCCGGCCGTAGAAGCGCGGATGCGATGCCGGCGCCTTGCTCGGGCGGTGTCCTTTGCGTGCCATCAGTCGAGATCGTCCGGGTTGGGGTAAGCGAACGGGTCGGTGACGTTCGGCTCGGTGGGGAAGGGGATGCGCGGCAATGCCCTGTCGGCATTGGCGGCGTTGAGCAGGAAGCTCGCGAGGATCACTGCGCCCTGGCGCATATCGGCGGCCTTGATGTGATCGAAGGTGTCGATGCTGCTATGGTGGAGACGGCTGCCATAGTCGAGCGGATCCTGGATGAACTGGAAGGCGGGGATGCCGACCGCCGAGAAGAAGACGTGATCGGTGCCCCCGGTGGTGCGGATCGCGACGGTGTTGGCGCCCATCGAACCGAACGGCGCGAACCAGTCGCGGAAGATCGGCACCACTGCGGCGTTATTCTCGGCATAGATGCCGCGGATCTTGCCCGATCCGTTGTCGAGATTGAAATAGGCGGCGAGCTGGCCATGCCCCGGCAGGCGCGTGATCGGCCAGCGATTGGCCCAGCCATAAAAGCGCGCGAGCCCGGTGGACGGCCCGCCGGGCTTGCGCGCGCGGGTCGCGATATGCTGCTCGACATAGGCCATCGAGCCGAGCAGGCCCTGCTCCTCGCCCGCCCACAGCGCGAAGCGGATCGTCCGCTTGGGCTTGACGCCCATCGCCTGGAGGATTCGCGCGGCTTCCATCACCATCGCCACGCCCGCGGCATTGTCGACCGCGCCGTCGCCGGCGAACCAGCTGTCGAGATGCGCGCCGGCCATGACATAGGCGCCCGAGGGATCGCTGCCGGGGATGTCGGCGATGACGTTATATGCCTTGGTGTCGGTGTCGACGAAATGGACGACGTTCTCAAGCTCGACCGTAGGCGCCGGGCCCTGTTTGGCAAGCCGCGCGAGGCGGCGATAGTCCTCGGCGGCGATCTCGACGCCGGGGACCTGCTGGGTCTCGCCGGTGCCGAACAGATAGCCTGCGCCGCCGATGAGCTTGCCGTCGCGGGGCGACATCGTGGCATAAGCGACCGCGCCTTCGGCCTTGAGGAAGGCGTCGAGCTTGCTGGTATATTCGAGCCGCTTCATCCGGCGGTCGCTGGCCTCGGGGTCGTATTTGGGCGGGTCGTAGACGTCGAGCTTGGCCAGTTCATCACTGCTGTAGCGGCGGAACGCCGGCTCGCCCGGCTCGGAGCCGTCATTGGGCAAGGTGACCATCACGATCTTGCCCGCGAGCTTGCCGCGATAGCGTTCGAAATGGCGCTCCTCGCTGACCGGCGCGACGATCACCGGCGCGCTGATCTTGCCCGGGGTCGCCGGCGTCCACGCGATCGGGATCGCGGTCAGCGTGATCGGCCGGGGGCCGATCATCCGCGCGCTCGAACGCTCGATCCACCAGCCGCGGCCGAAATCGAAGCCTTCCTTGTGCGCGTTCCGGAGCCCCCAGCCGCGGAATTTGGCGAGGGTCCAGTCCTCGGCGGCGCGCATCCCCGGCGAATTGGTGAGCCGCGGGCCGATATGGTCGGTCAGATGCTGGACGGTGCGCATCACTTCGGAACGGTTTCCGCCTTCATCGAGGATGCGTCCCACTTCGGTGCGGTCCACCGATTGGGCGCCGAGCGGCGAAGCGAGAAGGGCAATGACGGTCAAGGCGGCGGCTGTGCGCATGAGACTCCTGCGGGACTGGAGGGATGCGCGCGACGCTATGCGCCGCAGGGTCCGCGCGCAAGGCGTTGACACGCCGGGGTCGCTTCGGCATTGGACCGCCCTCGCTTCGCTGGCGGCACCATGGACAGGTGGCCGAGTGGTTAAAGGCAGCAGACTGTAAATCTGCCCGGGTTTCCCGTACGCTGGTTCGAATCCAGCCCTGTCCACCACCGCCGCTGCGAAGCGACCCTCTCCCACAACCTCCTGAGCCGCCAAAAGCCCAAGGATTCCTTGGACTTAAGCACTGATTCGCGTCCGCGGCTGTCCGCCTGTTTTCGCACCCGTCCGATTTGGCGTGTGGGAAAAAATGTGGGAGAATCGGGTTATGGGAAAGCTGTCGCCGACAGCCGTCAAGGCAGCGACAAAGCCGGGCCGAATAGGTGATGGAGACGGCTTGTTCCTCGTCATCAGCAGCACAGGCAGCAAGTCGTGGGTTTGCCGGGCCCAGAAGAATGGCCGGCGTCGGGATATCGGTCTCGGAAGTGCCAACAAGGTCACTTTGGCATTGGCGCGGAAGCGCGCACTCGAAGTCCGCGGTTGGATGGAGGTCGGCCTCGATCCGGTTTTTGAAAAGCACAAAGCCCGCGGAATTCCGACCTTCAAGGAGGCTGCTGGAAAGGTCTATGCGGCCAATCGTAAGGGCTGGCGCAACGGCAAGCACGAGTGGC
>JASLBO010000576.1 GCA_030146605.1 Sphingomonas sp.
GCCTGAACGACAGCGGCAAATCGCGCAGCCAGTCGATCGTCTCAGGCCCCAGCGCCGCGGCGACGCGCGCGCCAAAGGCGTAATTGTCCTCACCGGGCGCAGGCAAATCCGCGCCGAAGCTGCGCAAGGTCGCTACGGCGCCGTGATCGAGCCACATGCGTTGCGCGTGCGAATCGCCCTCCACCGCGTGGAGCAGCGCCTGTTCGTGATTGCCGAGCAGGACATGGACGCGCGACGAATTCTGCTGGGCCGAGCGGAGGAAATCCACGACGCGGCGGCTGTCGGGGCCGCGATCGATGAAGTCGCCGAGGAAGATCATCCGGTTCGGGATCGCCGGCCCGGTGGTGACGTGCTGCTCGATTGCCCGGATCAGCGTTTCGAGCAGGTCCCAGCGGCCGTGGATATCGCCGATCGCGATCAGGCGCTGGCCATCGGTGCTCGCAGGCCGCCGCAGCCATCCGCGCGCGGGCGGCACCGCAAAGGGCTCGATGGTCACGCCGATCGCCATGGCGCTTCGCTACACGCGGCGTCCGGCGCCCGCCAGCGCTAACCCGCTATATCCGGGGCATGCCCCAAGTCCGGAAATGGGGCGGTCGCGGCCCGACGCGCGCGCAATAAACCTCGCCAGCCGTTGCCACTCCCGAAGCCGCTCCCTAGGCGGGGGGCGCGGCAACCCAGCTGCGTCGGGGGACACGTGGATCGGCCATTGATCAGCTTCGCGATCGCCAATTTCAATGGCGAGCGCTTCCTGCGCGATGCCGTGGCGAGCGCGTTGGGGCAGCGCGGGGTGACCGCCGAGGTGCTGATCGTCGATGATCGCTCGACCGACGGCAGCTGGGCGCTGGCGCAGCGGCTGGCGGCCGAGGATGCGCGCGTGCGCGCGTTCCAGTTGCCGGAGAATGCGGGGCCCGGGGGGGCGCGCAACCACGCGATCGATCAGGCGCGCGGCACCTGGCTGGCGGTGCTCGACGGCGACGACCTGATTCATCCGGACCGCTCGCGGCGGCTGATCGAGGAAGCGACCCGCGCCGATGCGACGATGATCAGCGACGATTTGCTGGTCTTCGACCACGACCGGCCCGATGCGGTTGCCGGGCATCTCGACGGCCGCCGGCGGAGCGGCGATCCATGGATCACGCTGCGCGACTATCTCGACGAGACGCGGATGTACGGGCACCGGCCCAATCTGGGTTTCCTCAAGCCGGTGTTCCGGCTCGATTGGCTGCGCGATGCGGGGCTGCGCTACGACGCGCGGCTGCGTATCGCCGAGGATGACGATCTGGTGCTCCGCGCGCTGGCCGCGGGCGCGCGGTATCGGCTGATGCCCCGGCCGATGTATTTCTACCGCAAGCATGGCAGCTCGATCTCGCACCGGCTCTCGCCGGCGAATGCCGACAAGATGCTCGCCGCGGCGGATCGGCAGCGGGTGGCGCTCGCGGGGCAGGCGCCGGCCGTGCAAGCCGCGTGGCGCAGCAAATATGGCGCGTTGCGGCGCGCCCGCGGGTTTGCGTGGTTCATCGACGCGCTCAAGCGGCGCGATGCGGGTGGGGCACTGCGCGCCGCGCGCGCCACGCCGGGGGGGCTGCTGCTGCTGCGCCAGCCGATCGCAGCCGCTTTCGGGCGGATGCTTGCGCGGGCATTTCCCCAGCCCAGGGCGCGCGAGACCGATCCAAAGGCAGTGTTGTTCATCAGCCGCCAGCGGCTGATGGGCGCGACCAACGGGAGTTCGGCCTATCTGCTCGGGCTGGCGCGCGCGGCGCGCGATGCCGGGCTGATGCCGCATCTGCTCCAGCCTTCGCCGGTTTTGTTCGGGCGCGTGCCCTTCTTTCGGTTGCGGCCCGAGATGGAGACGTTCGAGACGATCCAGGTCCGCGGCGGGCGCCGGATCGGCAAAATGCTCGTCGCGACGCGGCCCGCGATCTTCGCCGGCGCGGCGCACGGTGTTGCCACGCGGGTGCTGCGGCGGCTCGGCGCGAACGGTGCGTGGGTGGCCGAGCGCAAGGCGCCCTATGCGATCGCCGCGCCGTGGACGCGCGACGATCTGCTCTATGTCGCGCGGTTCGGCCGGGGGATGGGGCGCGTCGCGATCGCCGACTATGTCTTCCAGACCGAGGCCTTGCCCTATCTGCTCGATCCCGCGGTGCGGACGGCGATCGTGATGCACGATCTGTTCAGCGCCCGCGCCGGGCAGTTCGACAAGGGGCAGGGGGACAGCGTCGCGGCGCTCGACGAGGCGACCGAGATCGATTTGCTCGGCCGGGCCGACGCAGTGCTCGCGATCCAGGCGACTGAAGCGCTGTTCGTCAAATCCCATGTGCCCGGGACGGTGCCAGTGCTGGTGCCGATGGCGATCGACCCGGTCGCTGCGCCGCAGCCCGGCGATCCCGAGATTCTGCTCTTCGTGGGGAGCAACACCGCGCCCAATGTCCACGGGCTGCAGTGGTTCATCGACAGCGTCTGGCCCGCGGTCCGCGCCGCGTCGCCGCGCAGCCGGCTGCTTGTGGCGGGGACGGTCGGATCGGCGATCGCCAGCGCGCCCGAGGGCGTGGAGCTGCTCGGGCTGGTCGACGATCTGGCCGCGCTCTACCGCGAGGCGGGGATTGTCGTCTCGCCTTTGCTCCACGGCTCGGGCCTCAAGATCAAACTGGTCGAGGCGCTGGCGCACGGCAAAGCGAGCGTGGTGACCGCGACGACGCTGCAAGGCGTCGAGACGCTCGTCGCGGACGCGGTGGTCCAGGCCGATGATGCCGGGGCCTTTGTTGAGGCGATCGGCGGGCTCCAGCGCGATTCCGCCAGCCGCGCCGCGCTGGCGGCCGAGGCACTGGCGGCGGCACGGCGGCATTTCGGTGCCGAGGCTGCGACCGCCGACTTTCGTGCATGGCTGATCGACGCGGTGGCGGGAACGGTTGAGTCTTAAGCCATTAGCGCGAACGGCCGGAAGCGGGTGGTTAGCGGAATGGCCGCTTTGAAGCGGCGGTTTGAGTAAGCGGACATTCGCTGTCGCGCCCTTAGGACGTCCGCACGCGCCCTAATTTGGGTCGTTGAGCGCTCGCGCCGTTGAACCCGGAAGCTGCCATCTGAAGCTGCGTCAGTTGCAGCCCTCTCACCTCGATACCGCTTGGCTGACCATCGTAATACAAGCTTTACGTTCTTATAGTTACGGCAACAGAATGAATGCACCTTCGTCCCCTCAAGCGATGCCGGCCGGCTGGTGCTGGCATGATCGACTGGAAGCTCTGACTGTTTGGACCACGGCGCTCTCGCGCGCCCAAGCACGCACCGTGACCGCCGCAGCTGTCGTCGTCGCCGGAGTCGCCGATTGTGCGACCGGGAATGCGCTGTGGTTCGGCCCGATCTACCTGCTGATCGTCTGCATGCCGGCCTGGACCTTGGGGTGGCGCGAGGCCGCGCTGACCAGCGCCGCGTGCGTGGCGGTATCGCTCGCGGCGAACGGGCTGGAGGCTTATCCGCTCGGGCACACTGCGATCGCCTGGAACATGGCCATGCGGATCCTCGCGGTGACGATCATCATCGTACTGATGTCAGGCACGCGCCGCTCGTACGATCGCGAATGGCATCGCGCGCGCAGCGATCCCTTGACCGGGCTTGTCAACGAGCAGGCCTTCTACGACAACGCCGGTGCGGCTGCGAGGCATCGGGCGTGGGGCATACTCGCCTATGTCGACCTCGACGGCTTCAAGCAGATCAACGACCGCCACGGCCATGCCGCGGGGGACGAAGCACTACAGGCCTTCGCGAGCGGGGTCCGTGATTTGATTCGATCGAGCGACGTGTTCGCCCGGATCGGGGGCGACGAATTCCTGTTGTTCCTGCCGGTCGATAGCGAAGCCGAAGGCTACCGGCTCGCCAAGACACTACATCTGCAGATGAACTGTATGCAGACGCCGTTCGCGCTGGGCTGCAGCATCGGCGCCCTGGTGTTAAACCTGCGCGAAACCGGTGTCGACAAAGCCCATATCGGCGTTGCCGATCGATTGATGTACGAGGCCAAGAACGAGGGCGGCGCCATCTGGATTCGCACTGCCGGCGTGCCGGAGTCGGCGGCTGGAGGGCCCCCGGCAGCAGCCAGGGATTACCACGACAAAGCGGCCTGTCCGCAGTCGGCCCAGTACGTGCCGTGGGGTGTGGCCCGAACGGGGTGTCCGGTCGCGGCGAGTGGCTGATTGCCGCTGAATGCCTGCATTTTGTGCGGAAGCGGTCACACCCATTCTTGGGCCTACGCCCTAATTCGCTCTCTTGAACCGCCACGCCCGGATATAGTCGATCTGCATCGTCGCCGGGAATCGCGTCGCGGCATCGGGGTTGCCCGGCCAGCTTCCGCCCACCGCGAGATTGGCGAGCAGATACATTGGCTGGTGCATGTCCGCAGGCGTCGGCAAGGTCGCGGTTTTCACGCCGTCGATGAAATAGTCGATCGAGCGCGGCGTCCACAGCGCGGCATAGACATGGAAGTCCTGGCCCGTGCCGGCGATCGTCCCCGATTTGGTCGTCGCTTTCACCACAGTCGAATGCACGCTGTGGTACGCAGTGCCCGGCTTGTCGCCATGCGCTTCGAGGATGTCGATCTCGGGGGGCCATTTGCCGCTTGCCGGGAGCAGCCAGAAAGCCGGCCACAATCCCTTGCCGCCCGACCAGCGCGCCCGGATCTCGAAATAGCCATAGGTCTGCGCGAAGCGGCTACGCGTCGAGATCAGCCCCGAACTGTAGCGCACGTTGCGCAGCGCGCTGTCGCGGGCGTCGGGAGACTCCGCCGCGACGGCAGCGTGCGCCGCTGCGATGGCCTGCGGAGACAAAGGCGCCGCCTCGATCGTAAGCGTGCCGTTGCCGAGGCGGAACGGATCGATGCCCAGCCCGAGGAACGCCGGATCGAAATAGAGCTGGAGTTCGCGATTGCCGTACAGGCTGCGCTTGGCGATCGTCGGCTGCTCGCGGCGCGGATCGTAAAAGCCGAAGATCCAGCGATTCTTGTCGAGCGCGGCGCCGTCAAACTCTTCGGCGAAGCTGGGGACGAGGCCCAGACCTGCCGGCGGTCCGGAGGGGGCGGGCCGGGGATTGCGGTCCTGCGCCGAAAGCGCCGCCACCGTCGCGAGTGCGACCGCGGCGGCCCCGAGGAGCAATTTGGCGGCAGGTGACATGGCACCGCTGTGGTCGAGCCATGCCGGCCTGTCCAGCAACGCATTGCCCGGTCAGCCGAATCGACTAAGAGGATTGTCTTTGGGGGTTCAAGTCTAGTGGCCGGGCATCGCGTATCGCTGGAATCGACCGCGCTGGTTCCGACGGCGCCGGCGCAGGACGCGCGGATGTCGCGCGCGGCGGGATGGGTGCTGCTCATGGCCGCTGCCGCGTGGCTGCTGCCGGCATTGTCGGGCCTCGCCACGCGGAGCTGGTCGACGCCGCAGGGCGCGCAGGGCCCGATCATCCTCCTGACCGGCCTCTGGGCATTGTGGTTCGAATATCGGCGCTCGCGGGGGCGCGCGGTTCCGGGGCATCTCGGCTGGACGATCTCGTGGTTCGCCGTTGCGATTTCGCTCTACGTCGCCGCGCGGATGATCGGGATGCTCTCGCTCGCCTGCCTCGCCGCGTGGCTGGGAGGCGTGGCGGCGCTCTACGGGTGCGTGGGCCGCGTGGTCCTGCGGCGGCTCGCCTTTCCGCTGGTCTATCTGCTCTGCCTCGTGCCCTTGCCCTATTTCGTCGAGATGGCGCTCACCGGCACGCTCAAGACCGGCGTCGCTTATTGGTCGGTCCGCGCGCTGGCGGCTCTGGGGTGGGACGTCGCGTATAGCGGGAGCCTGCTCTACGTCGATCAGTTCGAATTGCTCGTCGAAGCGGCGTGCGCGGGTCTCAACTCGATCTTCAGCCTCACCGCGATCGGGCTGTTCTACATCTTCTGGCAGCGGCGGCGGCGCTGGCATGAAAGCCTGATCCTCGCGCTCGCGATCATCCCGCTCGCCATCTTCGCCAATATCGTGCGGGTGATGCTGCTGATCGCGCTCGTCCATTGGCATGGCGAGCAGGTGCTGGAGACCGCTGCGCATCCGGCGGCGGGGTTCCTGATGTTCGCGATCTCGCTGGCCTTGCTCGTCGCGCTGGACTGGGCGCTGCCCCGCCGTCCCGAAAGCGCACGCAATGACTGAGGTAGACCGGCGCGGCTTCATCATCGGCGGCATGCTCGCCGGGGGCGCGGCCGCGGCGGCGCTCGCGCGGCCGGTCGCGGCGCTGCCGGCGATCAGCCAGGACCAGCTCGATGCCTCGGTGCCGCTGACGCTCGGCGACTATCATGCCGCGCCGGGCTTCAATGCGGTGCTGCCGCCGCGCGACGAACTGAGCCAACGGATCTACGATCGCTACCTCGCCCGCGGCTATGTCGCGTCCGGCAAGCCCGCGGTGACGCTGGTCATCGCTTATGGCAGCACGCAGGATTACGGCCTCCAGCTCCACCGGCCCGAGACCTGCTATCCCGCCTCGGGCTGGTCGATCGGCGCAACCGAGCGCCTGCCGGTGCAGATCGGCGCCCGGACGGTGCTGACCTCGACGCTATCGGCGGCGCGGCCGGGCCGGCTCGAACAGATTCTCTACTGGACGCGGATCGGCAACGTGTTTCCCGAAAGCGAGTGGGGCAGCCGGGTCGAGATCCTCAAGCGCGGGCTGACGCGCGATCTGCCCGACGGCGTGTTGGTGCGCCTGGCGACCGACGCGCAGCCAAAGGCCTTCGCGATCGATACCTTGGTCCAGTTCAATACGCTGCTGGTCGCGGCGCTCGCCGGGCCGGGCCGGCAGCTTCTGCTCGGACGGGGAACCTGAAAATGCTAGCCTTGAACCCACGGCCGCAGCCGGACGAGGACATAGGCGATCGTCGCGGCGAGCAGCAGCAGCGCCGGCAGGTGCCAGCCGCTATTGCCGAGATAGTTCGCGACCGCGCAGCCGAGCACCGGCGGCAGATAAGCGAGGATGCGGTCCCCCGCGACCGGACGTCCGACCGAACGCTGGAGGAACAGGGTCGCGATCCCTCCGAAGAGCAAAACCGTCACCCAATCATAGGCCGTATGCAAAATTCTTTCCCCCTGCGGCTGCGCACCTGCCTAGCCGAGCCGCGGCGCATTGGCACGCGCGCGCTTTTCGGATCCTCGATCGCGGCGCTATTGCTGCTTGCCGCGTGCGACCAGCAAATCGCGCCCAAGGGGCAGGTGCTCGCCTCGGTGGGCGGCGATTCGATCACCAAACGCGACTTGCAGGGCGAACTCGCCGCCGCGGCGCGGCTGGGCGCGCGTGACGATGCGCCCGGAGCCGCGCTCGATCGTCTGGTCGAGCGCGAGTTGCTGCTCCGCGCGGCGCGCGCGCGAGAGCTCGATCTCAGCCCCGAATATCTCGCCGCGATCCGGCGCGCGCGCGCCGATATCCTGATCGATATGTTCAACGATCAGGTCGCGTCCGAAGTGCCCGCCCCCAGCGCGCCCGAGATAACGGGCTTCATCGCGAGCCGGCCGTGGATGTTCGCCGGCCGGCAATTCCTCACGGTCGACGAGATCGTCCCCCAGGCAGGGGCGGAAGCCGTGCGCGCCGCCGAGGGGGCCGCGACGCTCGACGAAGCCGCCGCCCGGCTGGCAGCGCGCAAGTTATCGTTCCAGCGCCGTCATGTGCGTGTCGATTCGGC